>JBLINS010000035.1:0-24365 GCA_047639455.1 Candidatus Omnitrophota bacterium | reverse complement strand
ATTTCATGGTGCGGACATATCTCGTCATATTAGATTATACGGGAAGAATGTTTATAAAAAACTCTTTGAATCTGCAGATTTATTCATGCCTGTTTCGCTACAAATGAAAAAAGATTTAGTTGAATTGGGCTGTGATCCCCGCAAAATTAGCATCCATCACTCGGGAATTGAATTGCATAAGTTTGGCTTTGACCCGGAGCATGATTTCGCTCCTGAAGGTATAGTGCGTTTATTATCTGTTGGTCGCCTGGTAGAGAAAAAAGGATTTTTTTATTGTGTGCAAGCAGTGCGACAATTAGTTAAAGAGGGCTGTAATTTAACTTATGACATTATTGGTGATGGAGAAGAGCACATTAGGTTAGAGGCGATGATTAATAAATACGCTTTAGGTGATATTGTATCTTTACGTGGTGCTCAGTCACAGCTAAATGTCGTTAAACAATTGAAGTCTGCCGACATATTTCTTGGACCAAGTGTTGTGGCGATCGACGGTAATTCCGAGGGTATACCCAATACACTTAAAGAAGCCATGGCTGTCGGTTTGCCGGTTATATCAACCTACCACGGATCTATCGAAGAATTGATTACGCATGGCGAGAGTGGGTTATTGTGTGCCGAGAGAAATGTCGCTGAATTAGTTCAAGCCATTAAGGATATAATTAATGAAGAAGATCAAAGATGGCATTATCAACATAATGCCCGCTTAATCGTCGAAGACGAATTTTCAGCAACAGCCCTAAACCAACGCCTCGTTAAATTGTATCAACGGATTCAGTCTAAATGAACCCGCGCAGCAGGATCCATGCATAGTATGAAAAAAATACTTATCATTTCTCACTCAGCCAATCTTTATGGATCAGAAAAATCTTTATTAGATTATTTGATACATTCTAAATCTAATTCCTCACTCTTATTTGAAGTCTGGGTGCCTAGTACAGGACCTCTCATTGATCGCTTGAAGGAAGTTGGTTTTAAGGTAAAAATATTTGGATTCAAACGCTGGATTAATAATGGTAAATCTGGCGCTGGTATTTTTCATTATTTAATGAATATGATGGCCCTTATATGGTCTGCGTATTCATTTTTGAAATTCAAACCTGATTTAATTTATTCAAATTCATTATCCAACCCATTTGGCCTATATTTGGCGCGAATGTATAAGACGAAACATATATGGCATATACGCGAGTTCATTGAAGAGGATATAGGCGCTCAATTTGATTTTGGCAAAATTAATAGCATGCGCTTAGCTGGCTCTTACACAGATTTATTTATATGTAATTCACTGGCGACAAGTCAAAAATGGAATAAGTATTCCAAAAAGGAATATAGGGTTATTTATAATGGGTTTGATTTTGATTTGGATCGAGACATTAAGGCGTGTTTGGAGAAGCAAGCTAACCAAGTAGTATTTAAATTACTCATCGCGTCTTCAATACAGTCAGGCAAGGGCATTCAAGATGGAATAAATGTCATGCTTTTGCTAAAAGAATCAGGATTAAATTGCACTTTAACAATTATTGGCAGCGTTGAGGACAAGTCTTATTACCTTAAACTCCGACAATTTTGTGAAGAAAAAGGTTTGGAGGACTGTATTAAATGGAGGGGGTACTCTAATCATTTAATAGAAGAATTTGATTCACACTCTGTACTCATTATTCCTTCACGTTGTGAAGCTTTTGGACGTATTGCGGTTGAAGCTATGGCTGTTGGGTTGCCGGTTATAGCGACAAAGGCTGGTGGATTGACCGAAATTGTCGAAGATGGAGAAACGGGCTTTCTTTATCAGCCAGAGGACATTGTGGCTTTGGAAGCTTGTATCAAAAAAGTGCAAGGTCAATCAGAGCTTGTTGCAAAAATAGTTGAAGCAGCACACGCGGATGTGATTCGACGCTTCTCAATGAGCTTATATATCGATGAATTAACGCAAACTTTTGAATCTGTATTAAACTCTTAGCATGATTAACAATGCCGCTCAAAACGAGCAAAAACAGCATGAAGCCAAAACGCGTAGTCCCAAATTAAGCATTGTCGTCCTTAATTATCGTACACCCACGTTAACCAAGCGTTGCGTTGAATCCATTTTTAGCCACAAACTCAAATTCTCATTCGAAATTATTGTTGTGAATAATGGGTACTCCAGCGTATTAGATCTTTATTTTAAGAGAACTTGGCCTCAAGTCACCTTTCACCAAACGGGTTTTAATGGTGGCTTCGCCATGGGCGTCAATCAAGGTCTGCTAAGAACCAGGGGCAAATACCTATTACTACTTAATAGTGATGCCACTTTACCTGTTCGAGCTGCAGAGTCTATGGTTGATTATTTGGAGACTCATTCTGATGTGGGTATATTAGGACCAAGAGAAGAAGATGATAATGGCCATTTTGTACCGTCCTGCGGCCGTTTCCCGAATCTGATTTCAGAAATGGTTAGAAAAATTATTCATTATCGCCTATCAGTTAATGATTATCGTTTACGCGAACATATTGATGAACAGCATAAGGTGATGAGTGAAGTTGATTGGATTTCGGGTTCGTGTTTATTGATGCGCCGGGAAGTTTTGTATGATACGGGACTATTGGACGAACAATTTTTTATGTATTTTGAAGATATTGATTTTTGCCAACGAGCGTTTATGCAAGGTTGGAAAATACGCTATTTACCAGAAGTGACTATTCATCATGATGGTGGTCAATCAGCCAGGTTGAATATCATGAAAGTTATGTTGGAGAATCGTCGTAGCCAATTATATTTTAGCCAAAAACATCATGGCAATATGGGCGTATTGATCATAAAGATATTTTTATTAACTAAATATGGGTTTAATTTCATAAAGTGGAGTTTATGGTTAGTCTTAAAGAAGTGTTTGCGTCAGGAAGCTAGATCAATTTATGCTAGAACGTTGATTTCCAAAAAGGTCATTGAACTTTGTTTTAAGCCTAGGTCACTTGAACCCAAGGTGGCACGATTCCACCCCTATATAAATCCCGCCATATAAATTAATGAAAATACTTAGCCACTTATTATTGATCCTCTCGCTATCTTTTGCAGCACATGCGGCAGAATTGACCGTAAGAAATGTGGTTGATGGTGATACGCTCGTATTGAGTGATGGTAAAAAAGTACGCCTAATTGGTGTGGATACTCCTGAGATTGATGATAAATATGGCCGTAATTTAAAAACAGCCCAATGGACCGGAATTAAACCTAAAATTATTCGCGACTATGCATTCAAAGCCAAAGATTACGTCAATGATTGGGTTAAAAATCAAGCCGTCCGAATCGAATATGATGATAGAAATATTGCCACAAAACATCAAGACAAATACGGCCGGGCATTAGTCTATATTTACCGCACAGTTGATAATGCTTTTTTAAATGCCGACTTAATTAAATACGGTTACGCTTTAACGTATCGAAAATTCAACTTTGAACACAGATCCACATTCATCAACCTAGAAAAAGCCGCCAAACAAAATACCCAAGGCCTCTGGTCTAATGAGTAATCATCGCGCACTCGTCATCATGAGCTCGGCGCTTTTTGCCGAGCGTAATGATCTCCCAGCCAAAGGCTTTAATGGGATTCTTAATGCCGTTACCAGATAAGTTTTTAGACCGCCTCAAGCTTATTCTACCGCCAGAAAAATACACTCAAATAGTCGAGTCATTCACCAAACCCAATACTTTATGTATCCGCATCAATACGCTCAAAGTGACCATAGAAGAAGCCAAAGCTTATTTAGATTCCAAGCAAATACTATTTAATCCTATTAGCTGGTCGACAACCGCACTGATCTTGCCCAATTGTGACAAGCTTATATTAAGAGATGATGTCTGGGTTCTTGAGGGCAAAATTTATATACAGGAATTATCTAGTCAATTACCCGTGAATATATTAAATCCATTACCTCAAGATAAAGTTTTGGATATGTGTGCAGCACCCGGATCCAAAACGACTCAATTGAGTGCCTATATGCAAAATCAGGGTCATATTGTAGCCATCGAAGCTATACGCTCTAGATATTATAGACTCAAAGCCAATTGCGAAAGAGCGGGGGCGACTAATGTCAAAATGCATTGTTTGGATGGTCGACGCTATAGAAGTGAAGACTTATTCGATAAGATATTAGTTGATGCGCCCTGCAGCTCCGAAGGGCGTTTTGAAACAGATAATGCTAAATCATTCGGTTATTGGAGTCTCAGAAAAATCAAAGAAATGTCCAAAAAACAAAAGGGACTTCTTTTATCCGCCACACGTTTACTTAAAAAAGGTGGCAGTATACTTTATTCGACTTGCACTTTTGCCCCTGAAGAAAATGAAGCCGTCATTGATTGGGTCTTACGCAAAACCGATGGCCAAATAAGCTTAGTACCCATAGAACTAAATGATTTGCCTAGAATGGATGCGATCAAGTCATTAGCCAAAAGAACATTCGACCCCTCCATAACCCACACCTACCGCATCTTACCCACCCAAAACCACTCCGGATTCTTCTTAGCTAAGTTAGTATCTAACTAATGTCAGTTGATGGGACCAGATTCTATATATGTGATTATGCCCCTACCTTCGATTGCGTATGGACTCTTTGTGGCTAATGCCAATCCGAATGACCCAATTCATAGGGAATATTTGTCCCAATTATCGCGTATATTCACTCAAGGGGCTGTAGAGATGACTTCTAGCCGTATACAGGCCTTACAAGGCTTTGACCCACAAGTTAATTATGAACCCCTAGCGCTCAAAGCTCTCTGCAGTCCCCAAAGCTTAATCCAGGTTAAAGCCCGCTTAGCCCAACTCATCCAACGCACGTCCAAAATCTCAGCCTAATCAACCGATTTTAACACCCCTGGGGTGTTAAAATCGGTTGGATTAGACCCATAAAATGGGTAAATATGGTATACTTATTGTATGGAAATTGAGTATGACCCTAAGAAGTCCTTGTCAAATTTAAGCAAACATGGCATATCTTTTGAAGATGCAAAGAATTTATGGTCGAGTCAGAGGCTTATAGTCGAAGCAAATTCGAGTAAAGAAAAACGGTTCATAGCCATTGGAAAAATAAATGATAAGTTCTATTCCTGTATTCATGTGGTTAGAAAGAATTCCATACGTATTATCTCGTTAAGACGCAGTCGTAAAAAAGAGGAGAATCTTTATCATGAAAAAGACAAAAGACCCAAAAGCAATTGATGCTAAAGAATTAGACCAGAAATTTGATGACAATGAGGATATCACCCCCTACCTCAAGTTAAATACGGCTAAAATGGAATATGCAACCATGCGCATTAATATCGATATGCCTAAGAATATGGTCGAGCGGATGGACCAAGAAGCTAATCGCATAGGTGTGCCCAGAACCTCCCTGCTCAAAATGTGGGTTGCTGATAGAATTGACCATCTCGACTAAATTTATTCCAGCACCATTTTACACTCAAGTAGTGTACATATATCAGCCTCAAAAACGAATGGGTGTGATCCAAGCCTAATCAACCGATTTTAACACCCCTGGGGTGTTAAAATGGTTCAGCGTGTAAAGGCTAATGGGTGTGATAGAATGTCTAACTAATAATCATGATTATATCTATACCTAAAGAACTCAATTCTGGCGAAACGCGAGTCAGTTTATCACCTAAGGCTTGTGCCAAGCTCATTCAAGATGGCTATGAAATACGCATAGAGAATGGCGCTGGTCAAAGTGCTTTTTTTGATGATGCGTCATACCAAGCTCAAGGCTGTAAAGTAAGCGCGGATAAAGCTTCGCTTTTGGCGGGAGCACAAGTGATTGTTAAGGTAGGCATACCTACCTTAGAAGAAATTCAAGCTTTGCCCGAAAAGAGCATTTATATCGGGTTCCTTAATCCTCTGGCTCAACCAGAACTCACTCAGGCTTTAAATACACGTGGCATCACAGCCTTTAGCATGGAGCTCGTACCAAGAATTAGTCGAGCTCAAAGCGCTGATGCTTTGTCATCGCAAGCTAATATCGGTGGTTATAAAGCAGCCCTTTTGGCCGCTGAGCAATTACCCAAATTTTTCCCTATGTTAACCACAGCTGCAGGCACCATACCACCAGCCAAGGTATTGATTATTGGCGTGGGTGTTGCTGGTTTGCAAGCTATTGCGACAGCACGACGTTTAGGCTCCATAGTGAGTGCATATGACATACGACCTGAAGTGAAGGAACAAGTTCATAGCTTAGGTGCGGAATTCGTTGAAGCTAATATCGATGAAGCTGGTTCAGGTGAGGGTGGGTATGCTAAAGAAGTTTCTGAAGAAACCAAACAAAAACTCCAAGCGGCCTTAGAAAAAGTTGTTAGTGAATCGGACGTCATCATCACAACAGCACAGGTGCCGGGTAAAAAAGCACCCGTCCTATTAACGCGGGCTATGGTTGAATCCATGCGTGCGGGATCTATAGTCATTGATATGGCTGCTGGACAGGGCGGTAATGTCGAACCTTCTCAGCCGAATCAAGATGTGGATGTTCAAGGCGTTAGAGTTATGGGCCCAACTAATTTGCCTGCGTCCATGCCTTTGCATGCGAGTGAATTGTATTCGAAAAATATATCCACATTACTTCAATTAATGGTCAAAGACGGAGCGATTAATTTAAACTTCGAAGATGACATTATTAAAGGTGCTTGCGTTTGTCATGCAGGTCAAATTAGGACTAAATAAATGAAATTATTGGAGTTAAACCGTTATCCTGAGGCGTGCCTGCCTGCCGGCAGGCAGGCGTAGCAAATGTCGTGAGGATCTCCCAGACAAGTCTTTTGCTGGTAGATTATTACGTCGCTCCGCTCCTCATAATGACGTAACTTAGTTTTCCGTAAATAATATATGTCGTAAAAATGTTATTAAAAAACCAACATTATTTAACCAATAGGCCCGCAATGACGGGTTAGGGATATTATGGAACAAACGTTGATTGTAGGTTTAACAATATTTGTATTAGCCATGTTTATTGGCTTTGAATTGATTACCAAAATACCACCGACATTACACACTCCATTGATGTCCGGAGCTAATGCTATATCCGGCATCACTTTAGTTGGGGCTTTGATTGTTTTGGGCCCTAAAGGTGGCGGTTTATCTGTGGCCTTAGGTTTATTAGCTATTATTTTTGCGACTATCAATGTGGTTGGTGGGTTCATGGTTACCGACCGTATGTTAAGTATGTTTAAAAAAGACAAAGTCAAAACTAAATGAATACGTCTATTGCCATACTCTATTTAATTTCTTCAGCATTTTTTATTGCTGGACTCAAAGGCTTAGGATCTCCTGCCACGGCTGTTGCGGGTAACCGCAAAGCGGCTATTGGCATGCTATTAGCTATTATTGCCACTCTCGTTGACCAACGCGTGATGAATTATGAAATCATTTTGATCGGTATATTAATTGGGTCAGTGATTGGTGTTGTTGCGGCGAAGTTTGTCAAAATGACAGCCATGCCTCAAATGGTGGCCATATTCAATGGTTTGGGCGGTGGCGCTTCCGCTTTAGTTGGGGCAGGCGAATACATACGACTCATTGGCTTAGGTTCAGCTATTGCTATGGATGTGTCCATGGCCATTGTTCTAAGTCTCTTTATCGGCGGCATCACTTTTAGTGGAAGTTTATTGGCCTTTTCCAAATTACAAGGCTTGGTACGTGGCACGCAAATCACCTTTAAGTTTCATCAGCCGGTTAACTTACTTCTACTAATTACAGGCTTTAGCCTCGCCTTAATTGCCTTATCCAACTTCGCCGCTGCACCACTTTTTCTATTGGCGGTAATTGTCTTTTTGATTCTCGGTATCTTATTTGTATTGCCCATAGGCGGGGCAGATATGCCTGTTGTGATTTCTTTATTGAATTCATTGTCGGGTGTGGCTGCCGCCGTTGCCGGATTCATTATTATGAATCACTTATTAATTATTGCCGGCGCACTTGTCGGTGCATCGGGTTTGATTTTGACCCAGATTATGTGCAAAGCCATGAATCGCAGCGTGTTCTCAGTTTTATTTGGATCCTTTGGAAAAAAAGTAGATCAAGCAAGCGGCGATCGAGCAGCGGGCGTTGAGAGAAATCACCGTTCAATTGATGCCGAAGAAGCTGCTATGGTTCTAGCTTATGCAAAGAGTGTCGTGATTGTGCCTGGCTATGGAATGGCTGTTGCCCAAGCTCAACATAGTGTGCGGGAATTATCTGATTTATTAGAAGCTAAACATGTAGCCGTTAAGTTTGGTATACACCCTGTTGCTGGCCGTATGCCCGGACATATGAATGTGCTCTTGGCTGAAGCTAATGTTTCTTATGGTAAATTAGCTGATATGGAAAGCATTAATCCTGAATTTGAGCGCACAGATGTGGTTGTAGTCATCGGCGCCAATGATGTGGTTAATCCTGCAGCCAAAACCAATCCAGGCAGCCCAATCTATGGCATGCCAGTGCTAGAAGTTGATAAGGCTAAACAAGTGATTATTATCAAGCGATCTATGAATCCTGGATTCGCGGGTATTGATAATGATTTGTTTTATGCTGAGAAGTCGGCCATGCTATTCGGCTCCGCCAAAGATGTCGTCGAACAACTCATCTCCGAAGTTAAGCAACTTTAACTCAGTCTTAGGTTTGTGAGGAGAAGTATATTGGCTCCTCAATTTGAATACTCCAAGAGCTTTACCTGAATCGTCGCTATAATATCGGCTAATAATTTATTTGGCCGATATAACGCTCCTCATCTAGGCGCGTCTCTTTCGCACAAATCGAAGTCGCCAATACACCTCTCCTCACAAACCCTAGAAACGATACAGTTGCCTAATTCTCGATAGTTATCGATGACATCATTTTAAGTAAAAGAAAAGGAGCGCTTATAGGCATTGTCCTACCGGAACAATGCGAGTCTAAAAGCGTAGCTTATGTGGCGGCTTTTGTTATGATGGCATTATCTGGATTAAAAAAGTGGGGGAGGTACGGGAGTTGAAATTATGTACAAAATTATGTACACTCTAGGTGGAGGGACTTATGGATTATATCGTACCTATATCTGAAGCTAGGGGTAGATTGCCCGAGTTGATAAAGAAGATGACAAAGACAGGTAAGCATTTAATTATTACCAAAAATGGCAAACCTGATGCCGTGCTACTGACACCCAATGAGCTTGAGACGCTTGAAATTAAAGCTGATGGTGAATTATTGAAATCTATTGTGCGTGGACAAGCGGATCTTCAGAAGTCTAAATTATATTCACACGACGACGTTTTTGGTGATGTATAAGCTTCTCTATACTGCCGCAGCACGTCAAAGAATCAGAGAATATAATACTAAGACACAGAAGCAACTTAAAAAAGCTATTGAGCGTTTGGCTGATGAGCCTAAACTTGGCAAGCGTCTAACCCAAGAGTTGACGGGTTACTGGTCCTATCGCATGGGTGACCACAGAATTATTTACCAAATTCAACATAAAGAAATTCAAATTATTATCATTACTGTTGGTGATCGAAAACAAATCTATAAGTCTTTTTCTCGTAAATTATCTTAGAAAAATATATGAAATATTCAAATACCACTCAACAGGATTGTTCTAATTGGCGGTTGGCTAGCGTGTTGTTGGGTTTGGTGTATGTGGCGTTTTATTGGATGCAGTGGCCGGGTTTGCCGCGGTTTTTGGATATGGCCTATCACTTGAATGTTGTGCATTGGTTTCACCAAATAGGCGGGTACACGACTTTTGATTTTTGGTCTTATGCTCCGGGTGGAAGGCCACATTTGTATGCGCCTCTATTGCATACTGGCATGCTGACTCTCAAGACATTGGGAATGGCTGATATGGCTTTGGCTCGTTTAACCGAAGTGACGATTTATTCCGCATTAATAATTACTTATACTCGTTTTGTAGTAATGCTATTTTCGTGGCGAGTTGCTTTTTTCACACTCCTTTTAATGCTCGCCTTTTTTCCACTACAAGTTTTTGTAGCTACATTACCTGCATTCACATTGGCATTCATTATGACTTTGAATTTATTCATGAGCATTAACTCTGCGCGTTTTGTGAAGGCGGCTTTGTTCTTGGCTTTGAGCATATATGCACATACCGCTATGGGCCTTATGTCGGCATTGGCTTGTTTTGTTTATTTGGTTTTTGATTCACGAGGCCAAAGAATACAATTACTCAAAGTCATTATCGCTGGACTAATAATGGCAGCACCTTTATTGATATGGATAGGGCTAAACTTAAGTTATATGGGTGTTGCCCACCCATTAGAAAATAGGATTTTAGAAATCGATCCTTTGATATGGGGTTTATTGCCATTAGGCTTAATGATTGCTCAATTTAAATCTAATTCAATCAAAATTCTCAGCGCATTATTTATGGCCATGCTGCCCATGGCATTATCTCATAATGCACGTTTTGTGGCTGGGCATCATTTATTAATCGTGATTTGTTTTTCAGCGTTGGGTATAGAATGTTTATGGAATAAAATTGGCGCATTAAGAAATAGCCGCAGCATAGCCATTTTGACCATGCTTATTTTGATTGGTTGCCACCTTTGTTTTCCAACCATTCAATATAATACTAATCCAAAAAAATTAAATATATTCACTCAAGATCGATCTCTATGGCATTTATTGGCAGCAGGTGAAGTGCCTCAAATTCGTGGTAATGAAACGAGCATATATTTTGAATCGCATTATGATGCTGCTATCAAAATAATACGTGAACAGTCTCCAAGCTTGGGGACTATATGGTGTAATTATAATTATATGGGTGGGTTATTAGCGACATTGAGTTCACGCCTAATATCGAATGCGATGTTGGCGGAAGTTAAACCCTTCGAAATAACTCAAAAGGCCAATACGCTAAATCAAACCAATCTTGCGATTTGGGTCAATGAACCTAATGGTACCGCGCCGGCACATATGCAAAGAATAATGGAAATCAATGACTTCGTATTTGCTGGCAAAACAGATATGGCCACGTTTTACAAAAACAAGCATGAATTACCAGCTCCGCAATTACCCAAGCCATTAATACCCACACCCTATTTAATGATATTTCTATTTATCGTATTTGCCGTGATTTGTGTGCCTACAAAGGGTTTAACCGAGAACATGCATTAGAGAAGTAGGCTTAGATTGCCGCGTTGCTGCTACGCGCAATGACGGGGCCTGGAGACAAAGGCTTTAGTATTTTTTGTTCCAGGTGTCTTGGGAATATCTTTCGGCAACAAGTTGTTCGACCAGCTCTTTGGGGTAGTCTTGGGTTACATTAGTCGCTTCCCAATCTTTGGCGAGTGACTTTTTAATCCAATGTGGATTAATGCTGATATTGGTCACAAATTTTTTATGAGCTCTATTATCACGATATCTAGGTTCTGAGGAAGGGGGCTTGAGGTATTTTTCTATTTGCGCAATCTTAAATTTGTAGAGAAAGGTTCCATGAAAGAGGACAGCTTTTCTTTTACGCCTTTGGGCATTGCCCGAAAACTTCAAATCATGTCGAGATAAGTCAGTAAGTCCTTTGAATTCAATATCAGGGTCTATTTGTAGAAACATATTTTGAATCTTTTTCATAATAAAACAATTTGTGTCATGAATATTCCTAAGTTCGGGATATTGACTGATTTGCAAAATTAAAGAGTAATTTAGGCAGCCGGGACCTTGTAAGACAGCTCCTCCACCAGATGCACGTCTGAGAACGGGCACATTATCGGCGGTAGCTCTGGAATAAAAGGCTTCACGGTTACAATGGTTGGAATACCCCAAAACTACAAAATACGGCCTGGATTCCCAAAACCTTAGTGTTTGCGCATTAGGATTTTGATCAGCCTCATCCAATAAGGCCTCATCCAAGGCCAAATTCTGAGCAGGGGTGTCAAGCGTCAAGTCGAGTAAATTAAGCATGCCCCTAATATAACACATGTAAAAAGTTACAGAGCCCTAACAAAATCTCGTTTAACCAATTTTAAAACCCCAGGGGTGTTAAAATTGGTTAAAGCGTTTTATTGCTGGGGTCTTTTGATTGTATGTGGGGTTAAAAATTCATTGCTAGATTAGGCTGAATCATGTAGATTGAGGGCCCAAAAGTGGGCTAACTATAATATAAGAGTATATATATTTAAATATGAGTCAAAATAATTCTCCTGATAATAATGAAACCACAACCAGCCCAAAGATATCTATAGAGGCTCAAGAAGAAGGTTCTGGTGTCGTCCAGGCTCAAAAACTAGCTGAAGCACTCGAAGTGGCCTTGAGCCGTGAAGATGACAGAGTTGCTCACCAAATATTGAATCAACTCACCCAAAATTTACGAAAATCGGGCAAAAACTCACCCGTAACCACAAATACCTCCTATTTAAATACTATCGCACCCGAAGACGAGCCTAAATATCCAGGTGACCGCGAAATGGAGCGGCGCATTAAGTCATATATTCGCTGGAATGCCATGTCTATGGTTGTGAGTGGTAATCGTGATCAAGCGGGAATTGGCGGGCATATTTCCACATTTGCTTCGGCAGCCACATTATATGACGTAGGTTGGAATCACTTTTATCGCGGTAATGGGGGCGAGCACCCAGCCGATCAAGTTTATTTTCAGGGTCATGCGTCGCCTGGACCTTATGCCAGAGCTTATGTTGAAGGTCGTTTAACAGAACAACATTTACGTAATTTTAGACAAGAATTGGCCGAAGGTGGGGGATTGTCTTCTTACCCCCATCCTTATTTAATGCCTAATTTTTGGCAATTCCCATCCGTTTCTATGGGTTTAGCACCCATCACGTCCATATATCAAGCGAGATTCAATCGTTATATGAAAGCTAGGGGCTTGGTTGATTGGACTGAAGAACCAAGACTGTGGACTTATATGGGTGATGGTGAAGTTGATGAAGTAGAAAGTTTGGGCGCTTTGAGTTTGGCTGGGCGTGACAAATTAGATAATTTGATCTTTGTGGTGAATTGCAACTTACAACGTTTAGATGGACCTGTGCGCGGTAATGGCAAAATCATTCAAGAATTAGAAGCTGTCTTCCGCGGTAATGGCTGGAATGTCATTAAATGTGTATGGGGTTCCGATTGGGATCCGCTGCTCGCAGCTGACAAAACCGGTTTATTACGTCTGCGTATGTTGGAATTATTGGATGGCGAATACCAAAAATATGTTGTTGAGCCAGGTAGTTATATTCGCAAACACTTTTTTGGCAAATACCCCGAATTATTACCTCTAGTGAATCATTTGAGTGATGACGAAATCAAAAAATTAAAGCGTGGTGGTCATGATCCACAAAAAGTTTATGCCGCCTACGACGCCGCCATCAAACATAAGGGTCAACCAACTGTGATATTAGCTAAGACCGTTAAGGGTTATGGTTTGGGCGAAGCTGGTGAAGGTAAGAATATTTCTCATCAACAAAAGAAAATGAATGAAAAAGAATTACGTGAATTCCGCAAGCGCTTTAATGTACCTATTAATGATGAAGATGTCGTCGAGACGCCATTTTATAGACCTCCTTCAGATAGTGCCGAAGCCAAGTATTTAAAAAATATTCGCAAAAAATTAGGTCGAATGTTGCCAGAACGTACAGTTAACGCTCCCGCTTTGGTTGTTCCCGGTGATGAATTCTATCAAGAATTCCGCAAAGGCTCTGATGGAGCAGCCGTGTCAACAACAATGGCCATCGTGCGTATTATGAGCAAAGTAATTCGAGATAAAACAATAGGCAAAAATGCAGTGCCCATTATTCCTGATGAAGCGCGCACCTTTGGTATGGAGACCATGTTCCGTGAAGTTGGCATTTATGCCGCTGATGGTCAAAAGTATGAGCCTGTTGATAGCGAGTCTTTGATTTATTACCGGGAAGAAAAAAATGGCCAAATATTAGAAGAGGGTATTAACGAAGCCGGTGCTATGTCATCTTTTATTGCGGCAGGTTCTAGTTATGCCACACATAGCGTTAATATGATTCCATTCTATATTTATTATTCCATGTTTGGTTTTCAACGCGTAGGGGATTTGATGTGGCAAGCGGCTGATCAAAGAACTAAAGGCTTTGTGATTGGCGCCACAGCTGGACGAACTGCTTTGAATGGTGAAGGTTTGCAGCATCAAGACGGACATAGCCACATACTTTCGAGCACTATTCCGACGATACGCGCATATGATCCAGCTTATGCTTTTGAAATTGCCACCATAGTTCAAGATGGTTTGGACAAAATGTACGCTCAAGGTGAAGAAGTTTATTATTACATCACCGTGCATAATGATAATTATGCTCAATTGCCAATGCCCGATGGAGCCAAAGAAGGAATTATCGAAGGCATATATAAATTAAAGCCGGGCCAAGAAGGCAAAAAGAGCAAAGTACATTTATTCGGAAGTGGTGCCATTTTGAATCAAATGATTAAGGCTCAAGAAATATTAGAAAGAGATTATGACGTTTCTTGCGACTTATGGAGCGTCACTAGCTATAGACGTTTAAGACATGACGCAATTAATTGCCAGCGCTGGAACATGCTCCACCCAGACCAAACACCCAAAAAATCATATTTAGAAAAGACCTTAGAAAAAGAAACCGGAACATTTGTTGCCGCTTCAGACAATATGCGCATAGTTTCAGACCAAATTGCCCCTTGGGTACAAGGTGGGTTATTCTCATTAGGCACAGATGGCTTTGGGCGCAGCGATACGCGTGAGAGGTTGAGAAGATTTTTTGAAGTCGATGCAGAATCGGCGGTAATAGGCGTTTTGTATGCCTTGATGAAAAAAGGCGAGCGGACGACTGCTGATGTAAAAAAAGCCATCCAGGCTCTGGATTACAATCCCGAAAAAGTTTATCCCTTTTTTCATTAATTGATCAAGTTGTAGTGAATATATGTAACTCCCGTTATTGTTGGCTCTGATAAGCACGGCGTTATTGTGAGGAGCGTAGCGACGTAACAATCCCTCAGCAGAAGGTCTTTCTGGGAGATCCTTACGTCGTTGCTGCGCACTTCTCAGGATGACGGGCTAAGCCATTGGAACAACAGATTTTAAATAAAAAATAACTTAAGAGGTAATGTTCATGGAAATTAGAATTCCAAATCTTTCCGAAGGTGTTGAGTCAGGCACAGTTGTTGCCATACTTGTTGCTGTTGGCGATGCAATAGAAAAAGATCAAACTATTTTAGAATTAGAAACAGACAAAGCTGTGGCACCTATACCAGCTTCTGTTGCCGGTAAAGTGTCCAAAGTTTTAATTAAAGAGGGCGACCAAGTGCAAGTCGGTCAGGCTGTATTTGAAGTCGAAGCCTCAGACAGCGATGCCACTAGCGCAACTCAAAATACACCTCAGGCAGCAGCTCCCACTACACAAGCACCCGTTCAAGCTCAAGCGGCTCCTGTGGCAAATTTTCAAGCACCAACAGGCACGCCACCCGCAGCTTCTCCAACCGTGCGTAAAATGGCTCGTGAATTAGGCATAGATTTAACACGCGTACGCGGTACCGAAAATGGTGGTCGTATTTCGACCCCTGATTTGAGAGATTATATTCAACAAATACAACAATTAGCTTTTGCCGCACCTGCTCAAACAGCACCTGCAGCTCAAGCAGCCGCACCTAGTAAGCCTAAAGTCAGTATTGATTTTAGTCAGTGGGGCACAGTTAGAAAAGAAGCTCTCACGTCTTTGCGTAAAACAATAGGCGATCACCTTGTTGACTCATGGACAAGCATACCGCATGTAACTCAATTTGATGAAGCTGACGTGACTGATTTATTAGCTTTGAGAAAATCGATTCAAAAAGATAAGGGTCTCAAGGCCACTGTCACTGCATTTATTATAAAGGCTGTGGTTAAAGCATTGAAGGAAGTGCCTATCTTTAACGCTAGCTTAGATGAAGTCACTCGCGAAGTGGTTTATAAGGAATATTGTCACATAGGCATTGCCGTAGACACAGACGCCGGCTTAATTGTGCCTGTGCTGAGAGATGTTGATCAAAAATCATTGTCGGTTGTTTCAGATGAACTAGGTGCTTTAGCGCAAAAGACTAGAGATAGAAAAGTAGCTGTCGAAGATCTCAAAGGTGGCTCATTCACTATATCTAATTTAGGCGGTATTGGCGGAACACACTTCACGCCGATTATCAATAAACCCGAATTAGCTATATTGGCTCTTGGCAAAGCAGTCGAAAAGCCAGTGGCTCGTAACGGTAAGGTGGTTATTAGAACCATGTTGCCAGTTGGTGTTTCTTATGATCATCGCATTATAGATGGTGCTGATGGAGCTCGTTTTATACGCGCCATTGTTGATTCAATCGAAGGCCTTAAGGCTAAAGATCTTGGACTTTAGGGTCCTTAGCGTTAAATAGGAGTTGAATTAAAGATGAAAGATATTGAAGTTGATTTAGTTGTTTTAGGTGCAGGTCCTGGAGGTTATGCCGCCGCATTTTATGCCGCCGCAACCGGACATAAAGTTCTTTTGGTTGAAAAAGACACTAAGCTTGGTGGCGTTTGTCTTAATAGAGGTTGTATTCCATCCAAGGCATTATTGCATACCGCCAAACTTTTGGAAGAAACGGGTGAACCTGCGGCTAACCGAGGCATTACTTTTTCTAAGCCTAAAATAGATTTGGATAAATTACGTGCTTGGAAAAATAGCGTGATTACTAAATTAGCTAATGGCATTGTAGCCCTCGCTAAGGGTAAAGGTTGTGAAGTGCTACACGGTCGTGGTTACTTTGAATCTTCTAATAGCTTGCGCGTTGAAACTCCTAAGGGCCAACAATTAATTAAGTTTAAAAAAGCTATTATAGCTGTAGGGTCTGTGCCGGCTATGCCATCGGCTTTTGATTTGGGCAACCCACGCATTATGACGTCCACAGAAGCATTAGAAATTGAAGATATCCCTGCTAATTTACTCATTGTTGGCGGCGGTTATATTGGTATGGAATTGGGCACTGTTTATGCGGCACTCGGCAGCAAAATCGTCGTGGTTGAAGCCATGGATTCTATATTAGCTGGAGCGGATCCTGATTTAGCTCGACCAGTCATTAAATATGCCAAAAAAGCTTTTGCGGAAGTGCGTTTATCTACCAAGATCACCAAAATGGCGACTTCAGGTAAAAAAGTCAAAGTCACCATAAAGGGTCCTGATGGAAAAGCAATAGATGAATTATATGATCGCGTTCTCGTAAGCGTGGGCCGTTCACCTAATTGTGAAGATTTGGGTTTAGAAAATACTAAATTAACTCGCGATGGCAGAGGTTTTATTCAAGTTGATAAACATCAACAAACAAGCGATCCTAGTATATTGGCCATTGGCGATGTAGCAGGCGGTATTCTTTTGGCTCACAAGGCGTCTAAAGAGGCCAAAATTGCTATTGAGTACTTGAATGGTGAGACATCTTCTGCGGATGACATTGTTATGCCAGCCGTTGTTTTCACGGATCCCGAAGTTGCTTGGTGTGGCTTGACTGAGACAGAAGCGAAGGCTAAAGGCATTAAAGTCGAAGTGGTTAAGTTTCCTTGGCAAGCTTCCGGACGCGCGATTTCATTTGATCGCACCGATGGATTAACCAAACTCATTATTGACCCAGAAACTGAGCGGATACTTGGTGTTGGTATAGTTGGAGCGCATGCCGGAGATTTAATCAGCGAAGGTGTGCATGCTATTGTCATGGGCGCCACTGTTTTTGATATGGCTGAAACTATTCATCCACATCCCACATTATCCGAGACTTTAATGGAAGCCGCTGAATCCTTCTATGGCCATTCAGCCCACGCAATTAGCAAAAAAAGATCATAAGCGCATATTCTGTCATTGCGAGGAGCGCAGAGCAGCGACGTGGCAATCTCAAGTAGTCCTAACCATCAACAACGCATAGATTGCCGCGCCCCAAAACGGCCGCGCAATGACGCTTATTCCTTATGATCCTAAAACCAACTGAAGCCAATCTTAAGAAATGCGCTAGCCTTTTACGTTCGGGCCAAGTTGGTGCTATGCCGACCGAAACGGTTTATGGATTGGCGGCGAACGCACTCGATGTCAACGCTGTAGGCCGCATATTTCACGCAAAAAAAAGACCTATTACAGACCCCCTCATAGTGCACATAGTCTCCATTAAAGATGTGAATATGATAGCGAGCGAAGTGCCAGACCCAATCAAAAAACTCATGAAACGTTTTTGGCCCGGCCCTCTCACAGTGGTTTTACCTAAAAGAAAAGAAGTTCCTAATCTAGTAACGGCTGGCTTAGATACAGTCGCTATCCGCATGCCATCACACCCAATCGCTAGACAATTAATTAAGACGACTGGGTTTCCATTGGCAGCGCCAAGTGCCAACCACTTTGGTCGTACGAGCATCACAGGTGCTGCAGCTGTGGAAGAAGAATTTGGTGATGACATCAGTTTTGTTTTGGATGGGGGTGATTGTGCCATAGGCTTGGAATCCACAATACTTAAATATGACGACGGGAAAATAATTATTCTAAGACCTGGTGGTATAGATATGGAGGCAATTCAAAAAGCATTACCTAAAATAAGCGTGCAGCTGTCACGCGGGGTCAAAATCGAAGCCCCCGGTCAAATGGACCAACATTATGCCACCCAAACACCTCTGCTTTATTCGCAATCTAGTTACGCATCGCAAGTTAAGTATTTGGAGGGTTTTAGAGATTGGTGTCAACAATCAAAAAAGCCATTTCCACGACTCGGTTTTTTGACATTTGACCAAAAACCAACGTCAACCATATTTGTTGCTGGAGAAGTTTTGACCCAAAAGAAGAATTATAAAAAAGCTGCTTCCAGATTATTTCATTCCATGAGAGAATTAGACAAGTGCCAATTAGATTTCATTATTGCTGAGGACATGCCCAGAGAGAGTATGGGCTTAGCCATGCATGATAGGCTAAAACGAGCTAGTATGGACACAGATATTAGAGAACAATTCAAATACAAAGTGAATCAAAAAAGGAAGGCAATTAAAAATGGACGCATCAAGCATGACTAATCAACCCGTTAAAGAAACAACATTACCTCTAACACTTCTTAATCGAGGCAAAGTGCGTGACATATATGCCATAGGTGAAGATAAGTTATTAATTGTGACTACAGATCGTTTGTCTGCCTTTGATGTCGTTTTGCCCGATCCAATTCCGCAAAAAGGTAGAGTTTTGAATCAAACAGCTCTTTTTTGGTTTAAGCGCTTAGAAGGCATTGTTCCTAATCACATCATCACGGATGACATTCATCAAATGGGTTTGGATCCCGAATTATTAGAAAAACACGCAGCCCAAATTGAGGGCCGTAGCATATTAGTCAAACGTTGTAAGCCCTTACCGATTGAATGCGTCGTGCGCGGTTATATCACCGGTTCCGGTTGGAAAGATTATGAAAAAACCGGCAAGGTATGTGGGCATACATTGCCTGAAGGTTTGCAACAATGTCAAAAACTTCCCCAAACATTATTCACACCCTCAACCAAAGCAGAACAAGGCTTGCATGACGAGAATATATCGATTGATCAAGCAAAAGAGCTTATTGGAGCTGAGTTGACTCAAAAGGTACTCGATTTATCCATATCCATATATGAAGAGGGTGATAAGTTTGCCAATGAAAAAGGCATAATGATTGCAGACACCAAATTCGAATTTGGCCTATTGAACGATGAGCTTGTTTTGATTGATGAAGTTCTAACACCTGATAGCTCACGTTTTTGGCCCAAAGCCAAATACGAAGTTGGCCGCGACCAAGACAGCTTTGACAAACAAATCGTCCGCAATTACTTGCAAGAATCTGGATGGGCCAAAACACCTCCAGGCCCCGTATTACCCAAAGACGTTATTGCCCAAACATCACAGGCATACATAGACGTCTACGAACGCCTAACTGGCCAAGCACTCAACTAACTGAACGTCATTGCCATATACGGGACTAGGTGTAAGGCGTCACAATTTAGGTAACAACGTCATCCTGAGTCGCGCGAAGCAAGCGACGTAAGGATCTCCCAAAAAAAGCTTTTGCTGGTGGATCGTCACGCTGCTTGCTTCGCGCAGCTCACGATGACATGCTGATGGCGTGGCTGTGTGTTTTTTATATTTTTAAGGCTTAGTATATTTTATTACATATAATTACAAACGCATTCCCAACACTTTGTGATGATTCTGTCTAGGGTGGTGCGTTGCCTTAATCGTGACACCTTACACTAGGTCCCGTAAATTATTTTTGTTTGAGGCTTGTTAGGAAAATGGCGGCGGTGAGGCCGGAGGCGCTGAAGACCATGCACATGACCATGATTTGGTAGCGCACGGCTATTAGCGGGGATACACCTGCTAGGATTTGGCCTGTCATCATGCCTGGGAGTGAAACTAGGCCAACTGCTAAAAAAGCATTGGTGATCGGGATTAGGGCTGTTTTTAAAGCTTCTGCGCGCGCTTGGATATGTGTGGCGCCGTGTTTGATTTCGACAAAGTAACGATCCGCTGACAAACTAACACTATTCATTCCATTAGCATATATCATTCCTGCAATAGGTAGAATGACGCGTGGGTCATACCAGGTGGATGGTTTGATGATTAAGAAGATAACAACGCCTAGAGGCAAGCTCCCGCCTATGAATATAGATATGAGCGACCATAATAAATACTGACTTCGTTTTTCTTTAATCGTGCGTAATGCAATCCAACTAGCAATGCTAATCATGATTAAAAGTATGAGTGCTATCCAAGCTGGGTTACTTTGATTGAATATGAAGTTTAAGACAAAGCCGATTAAAATCAATTGGATAATCATGCGCGAAGATGCATAAAGAATAGATCCAGCGCCAATAGACCACTTCCAATGAATGATCATGACAATGCCGACTAATCCTAAGCCAGGCAATAGATTAATCCAAGGAATGATGTTCATGCGGTTGGTGCCTTGAGCCCTAAATCAATGATCTTCTTGATTAAGTCACGGTATTCATAGCCGCCTTTATTTGCCGAGCCAGCAAAATCTTCCTCTAGAGCAATCATGGGGTTGGGATTAGCTTCGATAAAGACAAGCTTGCCATCGGGCTTGAGACGCATATCTAATCTGGCATAACCGCGGATGGCGAGTAATTTGTAGATTTTTTTACCAACCTTAGTGATTTTTTCTTTAACACCAGCAGGCAATGGATCCGAAAATTCGCTTTTAATACCCCAACGTTTTCTGTAATTCTCATCCCACTTAGCTCTATAGCTAGCAAATTTGGGCTCATCATCAGGCACATCTCTAAACTTAAGTTCACGCACAGGAAATACTTCGACACGTTCATTGCCTAAAACACTGATGTACAGCTCACGCCCTTCTATATACTCTTCAGCTATAGCGTCTAAATCTAATTTTTCGTGAATATATTGAACGCGTTCAGTGAATTGTTGATCATTATCCACAAATGAACTTTGGGCAATGCCACGCGAAGCCTCTTCACCAATGGGCTTAATGAATATCGGAAATTCTAGTCTTTTAGGCCGCCTAATTTTTTTACCTCGTAGTAGAGTCGTGAATTCAGGCACTTCAATCCGATGAAAGCTAAGTAGCTTTTTTGACAATCCCTTATCTTTGCATAACATCAAGCCCTTAGGGTCGCAGCCCGTATAACGCACACCCAATAAATCTAATAGAGAAATTATATTGTGATCATTGGCGGTGTCATAAGGAAAGCGCTCGACCAAATTAAAAACAATATCAGGCTTGAATGCGGTAATTGCTGACAAAAGCGGGTCAATTGAGTCATATAGGCCGCAGAGGGCGTATGGGTAGCCATTGTCCTTAATTGCATTGATAATATCTTTTTCAGTTTGCCAATCTTTATCATCAAGTTGGGACGTGTAGTCAGCATTTTCTTTAACAGGTTCGATAGTATTGAATGCGATCAAGACACGCGGGTATTTTTTCATTATTGAGATCTCTTAAATTTACCGGTGAATAAATAGGTGATAATCATGGAGGCTATGAATGAACCAATGAGTAATTCCAAGCCATCTGTTTGTGATTTTACACGAAGGTCCAATTCTCTGCACCGCGTAATTAAATCAGTTAGCAATGTATCAATTGTGTATTTTTTTTCACGAGTCCATATTGCCACGGCATCACGAATTAATTTTCTTCTTTTGCTTAAGTATGCATGGGCTTTGGGGCTTTTTTTATTGCCCTCAGGTAAGTCAAATAAACGCTTTAAATCCTTGTCATAAAAGTCAGGATAAGAGTCCGCACACTCTTTTTTCTTACGCGCATAGAATGTCTTCATCTTTAGATTTAGGCCACAAACGTCAACTACCTTGTACCTGGGCTCAATAAGCGGTTTTTTGCCTGCAATCTCAGCCATTATTTTGTCTACGTAGTTTAATTTTTTAATAGCTTTCCACTGACTGTATTTCTTCTTCCATTTGCTTGAAGGGGCTAGCCAAGTGGCAAATGTTTCTGCAAAATCTTCATCAGGATGACTTTGTGCATACCAATTATCCAAATGAACAACATAGGAATGACTGTGGGGTTTGGGTTTATAAGTGTCGGGATAGGGCAAGGACGCCGATCCAAACATTTCGCGCCATATTTTGCGTCGATAAAGTCTATATGCATAAGAATAAGCGTGGCCAGCTTCATGGCGCAGAAGTTTCATGAACCAAGTATGTGTGCCGCCTTCAACTTCAAGAATTTCTTTCTTTTCGATTTTCCTTAATCTGGGATGAGCCAAATAAAATGGTATGCCAATAGCTGGGATCCCAACCGGACAAAACCATTCGTCGGCTAAAAAACAAGGCGGCTTAAAGCTAAGGCCATGATTCTCTAGTTCCTGGTACAATTGCTGTATATAGGGATAGAATTCTGTTTCTGGTCCTATAGTAAGGCCTAGGGAGCTTATCTTTTGCTCCATTAACAAATCATCATTCATTTGGGGCCAAGCTGTGACTTTCATGGGTCTATGATATAGGGAAAACAAACGAATCACCAATGAATATATTGATGTATTGATATATTGATATATTGATACGATTAACAAATTATAGTTTGATTAGTAGCTAAACCTTTTGGGTTATTTACGCGTCTAATCTAAGAGACTCCATACTCTGCATAGAGATAACAAATAGGGTGAAAAAAATAAATGAAGATATTTGCATGGCTTATGCTACCAATAGCATTAATTAGTGTGCTCGCAGATCCGTTATATGCTGAAGAAATTATTGAACACACTCAACGCTCAAAAGCTTATCAGAAACAACGCAAGGTTCTATTGGAATTAAAGCAAAGTGATCCCGAAGCGTTCGCTAAAAGAATAGAAGCCCATCGCGAGCGGTTCAAAATGAGAATGGCTGATTTGCAAAAGACTAATCCAGAAAAACACAAACAAGTTCAAGAAAAACGTCGAGGAAGGAATGCCGCACTTATTCATCGCCTAAAAAAAACTAACCCAGAAAAATATGACAAAATAATGCGCAGGCGGCAACAGTCTCAAGCTAATCAAAATAGATTAGCAGATACTTCAAGTATTAAGCGTAAGACGCCTATTAATGGCATTCAAAATCTTAGGCGCGATGCATCTCAGCGAGAATACATAAATCCCGAGCGCGTCGAAAAGATAAGACTAAATAATCCACAACGTTTAAATTCTGTGAATCCAAGATCTGAGCGGATGCAAACTAGAAATAAGCCATTAAAAAAGCGCCTTGGTGAAATTCGAGCAAATCGGGGCACTCTTGGCCCAAATGCGATTGATAATGAGAATCTTCGTCGGAATAAGCAACGAGATCCTAGGAATCATTGATGTCACAGTCTTTAAACACAGTTTCAGAACACGTAAATGCCGACGAAGTGCTCGTTTCCCTTGTTCTGACAGGCAATGATGAGGCTTACGAAAAAATAGTTAATCAATATCGCGACAAGGTGATTCAATTAGCTTATGTGTATTTGAAGAATTATGAAGATGCGCGCGACGCTTCTCAAGATATATTCGTTAAGACTTATGAGAAACTTAGGCAATTTCGCAAACAGTCAAAGTTTTCGACATGGCTATATCGGGTTGCGGTGAATCATTGTCTGGATTTACTCAGAAGAAATAATATGAAATTCAATAACAATGAATGCATTTTTGAAAATATTGCCACCACTGAATTGTCGCCGAGTCAAAAAAGTAGTTTATTATTTAGGGACGATGCCTTGAAACGTGCCGTTCAAAAATTATCAACGCAACAGCAAATTATAATTATTTTAAGGTATTTTGAAAATAATTCCATCAAGGAAGTTGCTGAAATTTTGAGGTTATCAAGTGGGACAATTAAGGCGGCGACTTCACAAGCGATTCAAAATTTAAAAAAAATTATTATTACGGAAGGCGGAGGTGAGTCGTGAATGAAAATGAAAATAATTCATCAGATGAAAAAATAT
>JBLINS010000034.1:0-24672 GCA_047639455.1 Candidatus Omnitrophota bacterium | reverse complement strand
GCCGAAGCCGCGATTGATGAATTAAGAGCCATTGTCGACCAACAGGTTCATAATACTTAACACCCTCCACCAACCTTTCTCAGGCCTTATTCAAGCCACTTTCATATTGTCGATATTGCCAATTTGGCGTCAAATATTGAAAAATATATATAAATCAGTATAATATTACTTATAGTTGCTAAAGTTAGCTAACTAGAGATAATGTAACCGAGGACAGACTATGAAGCGCATCGCCATTATAGACGGAGTGAGAACCCCTTTTGCTAAAGCCTTTTCTGTTTTTAATTTAGTTGGAGCTAAGGATTTGGGTGGAATAGCTGCTCGCGAATTAATCGAGAGGCTTAATTTTGATACAAGCCTAATAGATGAAGTCGTTATTGGTACAGTGACCACTTCCGGGGATGCGCCCAATATAGCGCGAGTTGTTTCACTTTTAGCTGGGCTGCCTGAATCAGGCCGTGCTGTAACTGTTTCAAGGAATTGTGCCTCAGGCATGGAAGCTTTAACAACGGCTTTTGAAAAAATCAATGCTGGCACACATGAAGTTATATTGGCGGGTGGTACGGAGTCAATGTCTAATGTGCCTTTAACTTACCGTAAAGATGTTCAGAATATTTTTATGGGTATGGGCCGCATGAAACCGCATCAACGCATAGCAGCTATGTTTAAAATCTTACCACTCCTCTATAAACCGGTTATTGGATTGCAACAAGGTTTAACCGATCCTGTTTGTGGTTTAAATATGGGTCAAACGGCCGAAATGATTGCCAAAGATTTTGGTATATCACGACTCGATCAAGACCAATTTGCACTAGAAAGTCATTTGCGTGTTGAAAATTCACGTGATGTATTGAGGGAAGAAATTGTCGCGGTTCATCCAGGGCCAAAATATAAAAAGAGCATAGATTTTGATAATGGCGTTAGAGAAGGCCAGAACATGGAGGCATTGGCAAAACTAAAGCCTTATTTCGAAAAAAGAACAGGCACAGTTACAGCCGGTAATTCTAGCCAATTGACGGATGGCGCCGCTATGTTATTGGCTATGTCTGAGGACAAAGCTAAGGCCTTAGGGCTAAAACCGCTCGGGTTTTTGAAAAATTTTGCTTATGCAGGGCTTGATCCCAAGCGCATGGGTTTAGGGCCAGCTTTTGCTATCCCCCAAGCGCTTGACCGAGCGGGCATGTCAATGAAAGATATTGAATTATTTGAAATCAATGAAGCTTTTGCCGCGCAAGTTATTGGCTGCGAAAGAGCATTAGAATCAAAGGAATTCTGCGCCAAATTTTTGGGTAAGTCAGCAGCTGTGGGTAGTTGGTCCCGCGACAAACTAAACGTTAACGGAGGGGCTATTGCACTTGGGCATCCCGTTGGCGCAACTGGAGCACGTCTTATATTGACATTGCTTAAAGAAATGGCCCGCAGAGGTTTGCAGACGGGCATTGCATCATTGTGTATAGGTGGCGGTCAAGGCGGGGCTGTTATTCTCGAACGATCTTAATGGGTATATCGGTTTAAACAAATCTAACGAGGGTCAATATGGCACATTTCTCATTAAAAGAAAAAAATGGTATTTCATATTTAATTTTTGATACTCCTGATAAGCCAGTTAATGTTTTATCTAAGGAAGCTTTGGTGGAATTACAGGATATTCTAAAGTCCTTGGCCAAGGATGACTCTATTCGAGCCTTGTTAATAAAGTCAGCCAAAGAGGGTATATTCATTGCGGGTGCCGACATTAACGAAATTCAGGGTATAGAAACGGCAGAGGAGGGTGAGGCAGCAGCTAAATCAGGGCAGGATATCTTTAACCTCTTGGAAGACTTGCCATTTCCGACTATAGCATTAATTAATGGGGTCACGCTCGGCGGAGGCCTCGAATTGTCCATGGCGTGTTCTTATAGGATCGCATGCTCTGAAGATAGCGTTAAAATTGGATTGCCTGAAGTCAAATTAGGTATTATCCCTGGTTTTGGCGGAACTGTCCGCATGCCTGCCTTAATAGGCATAGAACAATCTATTGGCTTGATTTGTGCTGGTAAAGTAATCGATGCCTATAAAGCCTATAAACTTGGTTTGGTAGATGATGTTTGCTCAATACATCTATTAGAAGAAAGAGCCTTAGCCCTATTGGAATCTAAAGATTATAAAAAACCTCGATTGATTAGGCGTTCGAAATTGACGCTTATGGAAAAAATCCCTGGCGGCAAAGGTTTGATCCACAAAATTGCCCGAGACAAAACTTTAAAACAAACTAAAGGTCATTATCCCGCACCTGTGGAAGCCATAGATTCTATTATCAAAAATGATGGCAAATCCCGCAAGGAGGCAATGCGCATTGAAGCCCAAATCTTTGGCTCATTAATTAGGCGCAAGACGCATAAGGGTCTAATCCGCGTATTTCATTTGACTGAAAAATATAAAAAAGAAAAATGGGTTGAGGCAAAATCCATTGAATTAAAGAAAATTGGCGTTGTAGGTGCCGGAGTTATGGGCGGTGGCATAGCACAAACAATGGTTCAGTATAATTTGCCAGTTAGACTTAAAGATGTCGGTGAAGAAGCGCTGAGATTAGGCTTGTCGAGTGCTAGCCGCGTTTTTCAGGGCATGGTTAAAAAGAGGCGCATGAAACCGACTGTTGCTCACGCTCACATGCATTTGATATCACCAACATTAGATTATACTGGTTTTGAATCATGCTCCGTCATTGTTGAGGCTGTGGTCGAGAAGCTGGCAATTAAGAAAAGTGTCTTTAAAGAATTAGAGGGAATTGTTGCGTCCACAACGGTATTGGCAACGAATACCTCCGCAATACCCATAACAGAAATAGCAGCGGATATGCAGCATCCAGAACGAGCCGTTGGTATGCATTTTTTTAATCCAGTTCATCGAATGCCCTTAGTCGAGATTATTCGAGGAGAGAAGACGAATGATGAATCTGTGGCCGCGATTGTTGCTTTGTGTAAACGTATACGTAAGACGGCTGTGGTGGTTAAAGACTCTCCCGGCTTTTTGGTTAATCGCTTACTCATGCCCTATTTGAATGAAGCTGGCCACATGTTTTGTGAAGGTTATTCATTTGAGGCTATGGACAAAGATTTATTTGATTTTGGTATGCCTATGGGAGCCTTTGTTTTATTAGATGAAATAGGCTTAGATGTTAGCTATAAGGTGGCTTTGTTTTTAGAGCAATCTTTTGGTGAGCGCATGAAGGTATCATCTGTGCTTAAGGAAATGTGTGATAAAGGTTGGTTGGGCAAAAAATCTGGTAAGGGTTTTTATATTCATGAGGGCCGTAATCGCAAGCCGAACCCCGAAATGCAAAGCATGCAAGCCGCAGCAAAGACGACAACGGCAGAAAAGACCGTGGAGAGATGCATTCACGTCATGATTAATGAAGCCGCATTGTGCTTGGAAGAGAATGTTTGTCGGTCAGCTGCTGATATCGATATTGGCATGATTATGGGTACAGGTTTTCCACCATTTCGTTCGGGTTTAATGCATTATGCCGACGATAAGGGCGCTGAATATATTTATCAATCTATATTGGAAAAACAAAAAAACATTGATGAATTCCGTTTCAAGCCTGCTGAACTACTCAAAACTAAAGCACTTACAAAAACAAAATTTTATAGCGCTTAAATGTCACTAAATGATAATGCTACAAGTTTAGTAGATCTCTTTGAGTCGAACGCTGCTGAATTTGAAAAAAAACTAGCCCTACGCATTGACCGCGACGGTTCAGTCCAATCATGGACATGGTATGCCGTCTGGCAAGAAATCAATTACACCGCTCAATTATTTTGCAATATCGGGCTTCAGCCTCAATGCAAAGTGGGTATTTGGGCCGCCAATTCGCCAGAGTGGTGTTTTAGTGATGTAGCTAGCATGCTCTTGGGCGCTGTATCTGTGCCGATATACACAACACTTGCGCCTGAAGAAATAGTTTATATTCTCAACCATTCTCAATCACGCCTGCTAGTTGTGGATGATATCGAAAAGCTAGAAAAAATTGATTCTGTATTGCATCAATGCGAACAAGTTTGGGCGATTGTTTTGCTGCGCGGTGATTATAAAATCAAGAATCCTCAAGCAAAACAAAAAGTGTATAAATGGAATGAGCGACCTAATCAATTCGCAGATAAATTTAAGTCAATAAATAGGGGCGGTGATTCAGCTGCCACAATTATATACACTTCAGGAACGACGGGAAGAGCTAAGGGCGTTGTTCTCACCCACGCGAATTTTTTACATAATGTTCAGGAAGTTTGCAAGGGGCTGCCGATACATACCTCAGACAAACACTTGTCGTTTTTGCCACTTTGTCATGTATTTGAACGTATGTGCGGCTATTACTTAATGGCTTATGTCGGCGCTGATATATCTTATGCGAGTAGTATTGAAACAGTCATTGACGATGCAAAGAAATATGAACCTACTTTTTTGCTAGCTGTTCCAAGATTTTATGAAAAAGTCTTCAATGGCATTAAGCTAAAGATAGGTGCCGCGCCTAATTGGAAAAAAGCGTTATTTGCTTGGTCTCTAAATATTGGCGGACAAATAGCGGATTGTAAATTAGGCAATAAGCCTGTTTCTATTAGCCTAAAAGTTAAACACTTTATAGCGCATGTATTGATTTTTAAAAAAATAAGGGCTTTGTTTGGTGGACATTTAAGGTTTGGTGTTAGTGGCGGCGCTCCACTCGACGCGGATATAGGTGATTTTTTTAAGTCCATTGGTTTATTGATACTTGAGGGCTATGGGTTAACTGAAACATCACCGGTAATTGCTATGAATCGAATTAATGCCTATCGCTTTGGAACGGTCGGGCTTCCTCTGGAGGGTGTGGATGTCAAAATTGGCGTTAATGATGAAATTCTTACAAAAAGCGAATCTGTTATGCAGGGGTATTATCACAATGATGATGCAACCAAACTCGCGATAGAGGATGGTTGGTTTCACACCGGAGATCAAGGTCGAATTGACGAAGATGGTTTTTTGGTGATCACTGGTCGCATTAAGGAAATAATTGTGCTTTCTGGTGGAAAAAAAATGTGTCCTGTGCGCATTGAAGTATTAATGGAAAAGTCAGATTGTATAACTAAATGCGTCCTTTATGGCGATGGTAAGAATTTTTTAACCGCATTGATATTGCCTGACTTTGATTATTTTCTAAAACTTTATGGGATCAATTCGGCAGATGACAAATCCAGGCAGGATATTCTCTCTAATAAGGAAACCAGGACCATTATTCAAAATGCTATTGATGAAATTCACAAAGACATAGCGCCCTTTGAACAAATAAAGTATTTTGAATTCATTGAGCGTGATTTCACTATTGAGGACGGCGAACTCACCCCAACGCTTAAGCTCAAGCGAAATGTTGTCGCCGATAAATACGGGTCTTTATTGGACCAACATTACGAATAATGCTATCTAGATGAAAACCAAATGTAAATTAATCTCTTTCGATAAAACGGTACTGCAGTACTGCGTGTATCAGGGTTCACAAAAAGGTGTGCCCGTGCTATTGATTCATGGCGCATCCGAGCATGGCGGTCGTTATGAAGACTTTGCCCATTTTTTAAATACACAGGGATACGATGTAATTGTGCCAGATTTGCGCGGCTATGGTTCGAGCGGTGGTGCCACAGCGTTTATCGAGTCATTTGATGATTTTAGCAGGGATATTGAAGTTTTGATGAATGCTGCCGAGAAGCGCTTTGGTTATAATAAGCCCTTTGTGCTATTGGGGCATAGCATGGGCGGTTTAATCGCCTTACATGCCGCATTGTCAATCGACCAAAGTCGATTCACGGGGCTTTGTTTGTCGTCGCCTTGTTTGGGTTTGGTTTTTAAAATTCCGTCACATTTAAAATTAGCAGCTATTATTCTATCGACGCTTGCCCCGAAGCATTTATTTAAAACAGAATCAATGCCTGAAATTCTGACGCATGCTAAAGATCAAATTAAAATTCGCGCGGAGGATGAATTGATCAAACCGTTTATGAGCGCGCGCCTGTTTTGCGAAATGCAAAAGACTATGCAAAGTACATTAAGTCGAGCTGAACAGCTCAAGCTTCCATTGGCCATCTTTCAAGCGGGAGATGACAGGGTTGTGAATGCAGGCTTGTCCAAGCAATTCTTTGAAAGTATTACGAACAATGATAAGTTCTACAAAGAGTATCCGGATTTGTACCACGAAATTCTGCACGAAGAGGGCAGGGAAGCGATATGGCAAGAAATGTCAGAGTGGCTGCAGGGCCATGTGTCACAAAAATAGTTTTTTTTGTAGAATCTAGTGTAAGAATTTTAATTTAATCGATGAGATGATCATAGGCGGGGGATGTGATATGAGCAAAAGTGTTAAATTCTTTAAAGTAATTTTAATTTTATTGATAGTGATTATTTATAATGCTTCACCCGCCTTTGCGTTTAAGCATATGAAAGGCAAGGAAGCGCTTGATTATGTAGGCGACATCAAAACTAAATTCACGAATGGCAAGTATACCTATGAGGTTCTTAAACGAACGCATAGAGACTCAATGAACGGTCGGTTTTCAGATGCGGTGATTTTTAATCCACAAGGAGATCGAATTCATTACATTAAGAGGCGGAATGGTGATCATGATATGATTTTGAATCATCCCGATGGCAGGGTTGAAGACCCCGCAACCGCTGAGACACTCATTTGGAATGCACTGCAAAACACATTGGATGATGACCACCCGCATCCACATGTATTTTTCGACGATGAGGGCAATGAAATGGCGGTTGTGTACATTGGTAGAAAAACACACCTCAAGGGCAAGCTGACCAGTAATGATTTGCTCAGGCTTAGAATCACCGTCAAACAAGTCAAATATGGCAAGCGATCCCGATAATTGCGCCCTTCACGTATTTCACATCACCTAGACATGTCGTTGCGAGCCGCCAGCCTATCGCCAGACAAACACATAGCAGTAGCTCGCCAGTCCAAATGTCTATAAAAGAATTGCTAACACCATGAATAAAGCTCTGCATTTATTTATGTGTTTATGGTCTTTTTTATGCATTGCCTGGATAGGCAGTCAAATGCACGCCATATATGCCCACGAAATGATAAATATGCAATACCCATTAGAACGTGATTTTGTCCTACGCAATGACACAATGGGCAAAGGGCATTACGGAGCATCCCGGGGCGGAGGCAAGCGCTCGCATACAGGCATAGATTTATTGGGCGTTTTAAATGAACCCATTCGAGCTGTGGGATCAGGCCGCGTGATATATGCGAAGGAGAAAGGCGGATATGGCAAAATGGTCAAAATTCGGCATTCGGACGGTTCAGAAACTCGTTATGCGCATCTATCGAATATACATATTTCGCTTGGCCGATGGCTTTATCAAAATCAAGTTTTAGGCACTTTGGGTAAATCGGGAAATGCTATTAGCAGGTCAATTTTACCGCATGTTCATTTTGAATGGCGTGTGAATGAGTCACCTCAGGACCCTACACGTTTATTCTCACCGACTGAGTTCGAACACTAGTTAGCAAGGAACGCTTTAAGCCAACAATACCAAATAGACATTAGTTGCTTGACAGCTATAATGCATATCTATATGATTTATGACATATTATATTATGTTCTAATATGTCATAGTAATGTTTAATGGCTTTTAAGCTTAAATGGGGATTGAGGATTATGAAAAAAATATTAATAGTGTTAATAATAGGCATAGCTGTAATGACAACTGCGCAAGGTCGAGGTTTGGCCGAGGAGCAAGAGGGCATAGTTGAATTCATTCAAAGAATTCTAGAAGGCACAGGTGCAGCCGCACATTCAGCTTTGACTGGTGTAGGGAATGCCGTCAATGGCGTTACTAATGGCACAGGTTCAGCAGCGAAGAGCGTTTTGACAACAACGGGTAATGCCGCCAATACAGTGATTGATGGTGGTGAAACCGTTTTAGCAGGCACTGGCACCGTATTGCAAGCTACAGCGGAAGGCACGTCTGATGTTGCTGGAGCCACCCTAAAAACAACAGGTGGAGCAATTAATGAAGTTGGAGCAGGTGTGGCAAAAGTTGTTTCTTCAACCGCAACTGGTACGGGTGAGGCTACGTCGCAGACATTGAATGCCGTTGGCGCTGTTGCCGGTGGGACCGTTGCAGTTGTAGGCAATGCTGGTCAGAGTGTTGGTGAAGCCGCGGTAAGCGTGAGCGAATATTCAATTGATCTGGGTACGACAGCAGTGGTTGGTACAGGTAACGCAATTGGCGCAACGACCGTTGGTGCCGCTGGTGTTGTAGGTGATGTAGCTCAAGGAACTGGCGCTGGCATAGTAACGGCTACAGATATGACTATAGGTGCTGGTGTTACCGTTATTGGTGCTGCTGGGGATTTGATTACTGGCGATGCTAGCAATTAATGTCTAATTTAATTGACCAAATTCAAAAGGATATTCATGACGCTATGCGCGCAAAAGATGAGTTGCGCCTATCTACGTTAAGGTTGTTAAAATCAGCAATTAAGCATTTGGAAATTGACCAAAAGGGCGAAGCTCTCACTGACGCACAAGTTACTTTGACTATACGCAAGCAAGTCAAGCAACGCATGGATTCGGCGGCGGAATATCAAAAAGCAAATCGCGATGAGTTGGCGCAAAAGGAAAAAGCTGAAGTTGAAATCCTTAATGTTTATTTGCCTGAGCCGTTAGCAGATGCCCAAGTAGATGCCCTAATTCAAACAGTCCTTAAGAATAATCAAATATCATCAATGAAAGAGTTTGGCAAAGCGATGAAATTATTACAGGTTGCCGCAGAGGGCCGTGTTGATAATAAATTAATCTCTGAGAAATTGCGAAAGGTACTTTAAGGTAAATATATGAATCATCCTATAGTAGCTGTTATTGGAGCTGGGCAAGTTGGAGCAACAACTGCTCAGAGATTAATTGAAAAAGATATTGCAAACGTGGTTATTTTTGATATCGCTGATGGATTGGCAGAAGGCAAAGCTTTGGATTTGATGCAAGCGGCACCTGTTGAGGGCCATTCAAAGCAGGTTAGCGGGACTAATGATATTGCCGGAATCAAGGACGCTGATATTGTCGTCGTGACGGCAGGCTTGCCTCGTAAGCCAGGCATGAGTAGAGACGACTTATTAACATCCAATGCGGGGATTGTGCAATCTGTTTGCAAGGGAATTAAAGAACACGCTCCAAACTCAATTGTTATCACGGTGACTAATCCATTGGACATTATGACGGACTTAGCGGCAAAATTATTAGGATTTCCTAAATCGCGCGTATTTGGTATGGCTGGTGTTTTGGATGCCGCTAGAATGCGGTATTTTGTTGCTGAAGAATTGGGCGTAGAGCCGCATCGTGTTACAGCAATGGTCTTAGGCGGACATGGAGATGCTATGGTGCCCGTAACTAGCTCGATGCAATGTGACGGCAAGCCTATAACTTCAATATCAGCCGATAAGCTACAGGCTATTATTGAACGCACTCAAAATGGAGGCGCTGAGATTGTTAAACATCTTAAAACAGGAAGCGCCTTTTACGCTCCAGCTAGTTCGGTCGCTGAAATGGTTGCCGCCGTATTGGGAGATAAAGCAGCCGTTTTGCCAGTTTGCGCGCATTGTGATGGCGAATACGGCATAGAAAAGATGTACTGTGGCGTACCCGCTAAATTAGGACGTCAAGGCATTATGGAAATTATACAAATGGATTTATCTGAAACTGAAAAAGACATGTTGCGTAGTTCTGCTTCCAAAGTAGCTGAAGGCGTTAACCAATTGGAGTCATTGATCAAATAATGAAAATTCACGAATATCAATCCAAAGCAATCTTGGAGCGTTGCGGAATTCAAGTTCCACGTGGTTTTTTAGCCAAAAACCCACAAGAGGCAGGCGATGCATTTGATGAGTTGAGCGTCCCTTTGGCTATGGTTAAAGTGCAGGTATTGGCTGGTGGCCGTGGCAAAGCTGGGGGAATTAAAAAGGTCACTTCATCAGAAGAGGCTCGTAATTTAGCCAGTGGTTTTATAGGTGAGCGATTAAAGACTTATCAGGGAGGTGCGGATGGGGAGTTAATCAAGGCTGTTTGGATTGAAGCCGGTTGTGAATTTGGCAAAGAACTATACATGGGCATTGTTTTAAATCGCGCAGAATCTCGACCTAGCCTTATATTTTCTGAATGTGGGGGTATGGATATAGAAGAAGTTGCAAATAATGAGCCAGAGAAAGTCCAAACGATTGGTTTTTGGCCCACGGACGGAGTGACCTCAGGGACATTTTTGGACGCTTTGAACCTGGGCGCAGAATTAGAGCCTTACAGGGCGGCACTTGCTGATGTGGCTGCTAAATTAGCCAATATTTTTATCGATGAAGATTGTTCGCTAATTGAAATCAATCCATTAGTCACAATTGGTGAGTCCGCAGCAATGGCTTTAGATGCAAAAATTGCCTTTGATGACTCGGCTGTCTTTAGGCATGCAGATTGGGAGGCATTGCGCGATCCTGATGAAGATGATGCTAAAGAACAGAGAGCTAAGAAAGTTGGCTTGAATTATATTTCGCTCGGTGGAAATGTGGGCTGCCTTGTTAATGGTGCCGGACTTGCGATGGCAACCATGGATGCAGTTAAAAATGCAGGCGGCGAACCATCGAATTTTTTGGACGTTGGCGGCGGCGCTACCAAAGAGGCTGTCCAAGAAGGCTTTAGCATTATGTTGGAGGATCCGCAGGTTAGAGCGATTATGGTCAATATATTTGGCGGTATTATGCAATGTGACATTATCGCGAATGCTTTGGTGGATGCCTCAAAAGCTTTGAATTTGCAAATTCCTGTTATTATTCGCATAGAGGGTACGAATGTAGAAGCTGGAAGAGAAATATTAAAAAATAGTGGCTTGGCATTTCATTCGGCAAAGAATATTGACGAGGCGGCCAAGATGGCAGTTGAATTAGCGGAGAAAAATTAATGTCTATTTTAATCAATAAAGACACTAGGGTCATATGTCAGGGGATAACAGGTAAAGCTGGGTCTTTTCACGCCCTGCAATGTCGCGAATACGGGACTCAAATGGTTGGTGGGGTGACCCCCAAAAAGGGTGGAATGGACGTACAGGGCATACCTGTATTTAATGATGTGGCTGAGGCTAAAGAAAAAGTGAATCCTAATGCGACGATGATTTATGTTCCAGCTCCATTTGCGCTTGGCGCCATTAAAGAAGCTGCAGATGCTGGAATAGAGCTCATTATAGTCATCACAGAGGGTATACCAGCATTAGATATGGTTGAAGCTAAGGCGTATGCAGCTCAAAAGAATTGTAGAATCATTGGCCCAAATTGCCCCGGCATCATCACAGCTGAGGAATGTAAAATTGGGATTATGCCAGGCTATATCCATTCAAAAGGTCGCGTCGGAGTTATCTCGCGTAGTGGAACCTTGACTTATGAAGCTGTTTGGCAGCTAACTAATGCTGGCCTCGGTGAAACAACCTGTATTGGCATTGGCGGGGACCCAATCATCGGCTCATCATTCATAGATTTGCTTAAACTGTTCAAGGAAGATCCGGAGACTCATGCTGTTCTCATGTTGGGTGAAATTGGCGGCTCACAAGAAGAAGAAGCAGCACATTACATCCAAAATGAATTCAATAAACCAGTCGCCGGTTTTATAGCTGGCCAGACAGCGCCTAAGGGTAAGCGGATGGGGCATGCAGGTGCTATTATTTCTGGATCATCTGGTACTGCGGAAGAGAAATACCGTGTCATGCAAAGCTGCGGTATACGTGCAATTAAGAACCCATCAGAAATGGGCCCCACAATGACCGAATTGTTGAGCGATTAATAGTGGCCAAGGATCATTCTTTTGACATAGTGTCGGAAGTCGACTTTGCAGAAGTCACTAATGCGGTCGAGCAAACTCGAAAAGAAGTTGCTCAACGATATGATTTTAAAGGTAGCGAGGTTACGATCGAGTGGAATAAAGCCGATTCTCTAATTATTTTGAGAGTCGAAAATGATATGCGGTTGCGAGCTCTGAATGATATATTGCAAATGAAACTCGTCAAGCGCAAAGTCTCTCTCAAGGCAATTGATGCGAAAGAAGCAGAAAAAGCCACAGGGGGAACTCTTAAGCAGGATATTAAGGTCCGTAACGGCATTGAAATGAATAAAGCTAAAGAAATCATTAAGTTCATAAAACAAAGTAAGCTAAAGGCTCAGGCGCAAATTCAAAAAGATCAGATCAGAGTTCAGTCGGCAAAAATAGACACATTACAAGAAGTGATGCAGTCGGTGAAGTCAGAAGATTTTGGCATTAACATAGATTTTATTAACTACCGCTGATATATTGAATTTGACGGAATAAATGTAGTGTAAGATCGACCATTGATAAGAATTGTTGTTTTTTGATTGAATTATACTAAATAACATGGTAGATTATGGTAATAATTAATGTGTAAATAAAGGGGGAAGTAGAATGAAGAAAGTTTTATGTAGTTTATCAATAATTGCAATGCTTGGAATGATCACAGCACCTGTTATGGCTGTTGAGGTAACAAATGCGGAGCAAGCTGCGGATAATATCAACCGTGGCGTGAAGAATGTCGATTGGGCTTGGACTGAAGTCATGCAACATTCCGGACAAGAAGCATCGAAGGCCACTGGAGCCGCCGATCAATTAACCGCTGTTTTTGCTGGCGGCGTTATTGGGGCACGCGCTGGAATTCATCGTTTAGGCGCAGGCGCAATTGACTTACTCACATTTTGGATACCAAAAACAGAGTCATTTGACAACGAACCAATGATGAAATAGTATTAAACTTAGTCAGTTTGAACGAATAGCCGGGCGGAATAAGCGCCTGGCTATTTTTTTAATAAAGCCATAATAACTTAAGGACGAATTTGTGCCAAAGAATAATATTCAAGAACTAACGAAGCAATTACTAGAAAATTTGGGTGAAGATCCTACGCGAGAGGGATTGATTAAAACACCCCAGCGTGTGGAAAAGGCAATGCAATTTTTGACTTCAGGCTATCAACAAGACGTTCAAAGCATATTGAACAATGCTATTTTTGAAGAAAACTATGATGAAATGGTTGTCATTAAAGATATTGAGATGTACAGCCTGTGTGAGCATCATTTATTGCCATTTTATGGCAAATGTCATGTCGCCTATTTGCCTAATGGCAAGATAATCGGGTTAAGCAAAATTCCCAGAATTGTTGATTTATTCATGCGCCGACTTCAAGTGCAAGAACGTTTGACGACTCAAATAGCCGAGTGCCTTATGACAGCACTTAATCCAAGGGGCGTTGCGGTTATGATTGAGGCTAAACATTTATGTATGAGTATGCGTGGTGTGGAAAAGCAAAATTCAAATTGCACGACTAGTTCCTTGCTAGGAGCGTTTCGAAGCGATAAAGCCACGCGCATGGAATTCATGAATATCGTTAGCGGGCGTTAGGTTCATATGTCATTAAAAGTTGCCCTTGCTCAAATCAATCCCACCGTGGGTGACTTTGCAGGGAATTATGAAATCATTCATGAGGCCGTGATTAAAGGCCGCCAAAATAAAGCAGACATTATTATCTTTCCTGAAATGGCCATAGAAGGTTATCCACCCGAAGATCTACTTCACAAAGCTGATTTTCTCAAAACCTCCCAAAAATATCAAAAAAAAATAGCTGCCTTGTCCACGGCTAAATTAATGATCGTTATAGGCGGTGTTAATGTAACGCCGCTTTCAAATTCTTTATATAATCAAGCATTGGTGCTTCACAAAGGAAAAATCATTCATCAGTACAGTAAGCGTCGTTTACCTAATTATGGAGTATTCGACGAAAAGCGTTATTTTGAATGTGGTTTAGAGAATCTTGTAATCACATATATGGGCAAGCGCATCTGGATAAGCATATGCGAGGATATTTGGCCACCGAATACGCAATTGTCTAAGGAAATAAGGTTAAATTCAGTCGATTTATTGATTAATATTTCAGCCTCACCTTTTTCTACAGGGAAGCAAAACCACAGAGAAGTATTTTTGAGTACATTGGCCAAGCAATCAAATTGCGCTTTGGCTTATGTGAACATGTGGGGCGGTCAAGATGAATTGATATTCGATGGCCATAGCATGGCTTTTGATTCCAAAGGCGATATGTTGTGCAAGGCTCAATCGTTTGCAAATGACATAATCTATGCAAAGCCTTTCACTGAGTCGAAAAAGAAACGTGAAACGTTAAAAGATATTAATGGCCTGAAGAAGAAAAATAAGTCTGATGAATTGGATGAGATTTTAAAAGGACTTATTGTGGGGACTCAAGATTATATATTAAAAAATAAATTTAAAGGCGTCTTAATCGGTTTGAGCGGGGGTATTGATTCTGCACTCGTTGCCGCTATTGCGTCAAAGGCACTTGGGCCAAATAATGTTTGGTGTGTGAGCATGCCCACGCGATTCAACTCTTCTGGGACAGTTCACGATGCTAGGAGTTTAGCCATCAATTTGGGTGTCAAGTTTTCAGAAATCCCGATTCAAGATTTGTATTCTGCATATTTATCCTTACTTGATAAATTCATAGTTTCAAACAAACCAGGCTTGGCGGGCGAAAATTTGCAAGCCAGGATAAGGGGAAATATCTTGATGGCTCTGTCAAATCACGGCGGAAAGTTAGTTTTGACGACTGGCAATAAAAGCGAGTTAGCTATGGGCTACTGCACGTTGTATGGCGATATGGCTGGTGGATTTGCCGTCATCAAAGACCTTAGTAAAACAAAGGTTTTTGAATTATCAAAGCATTATAATAAACTGTATCCTGCTAAAAAAATTCCTGGAACAATTATTAAACGACCTCCAAGCGCTGAATTAAGACTTAATCAAAAAGACTCTGACTCATTACCTGATTATGATATTTTGGATGGAATATTAGAAGCCTTTATCGAAAAAGACGAGTCATATCTCGAAATTAAAAATAGAGGTTTTGACTCAGCAGTGGTTAGAGACTGTCTTAAAAAAGTGAAGTATAGCGAATACAAACGCCGCCAAACGCCGCCTGGGATCAAAATAACCCATAAGGCATTCAGCCGAGATAGACGCATGCCCATCACGAATGGATACACTTAATGCACAAGCGCTCACGAATAATCCCGGTAGTCATCCTGATTGCCGCTTTTTCATTTCTTGGGTACAAATTATATAACGTACAAACGCAAATCGCAGCACCTCTCAAAGCAACCTTAGAAGAATTGGCCAAAAATAATCTTAGACTTATAGCGAATTTGGAGTTTGACGACCCCCAGGCGATTAAGGGTATGAAGGAGAAGGTGTTTAGGGGCAAGACTAAGTATGAAATAATTGTTGATAAAGATAAAGGCAATAGTCTGAAGGCGATTAGCAAGGGAACGTCATCACTGCTCTACACAGAAGTCGACATTGACATGAATGTTACACAGCCAATACTTACATGGGAGTGGAAAGTTCTGGAGTTCCCATCAGAAAAGAAATTGAAATCGTTGGCGGCAAAATCTGATAATGACTATGCCGGTCGAGTGTACGCCATGTTTAAGGGATCGAATGTGTTTAATTCGGAAGTTATTCAATATGTTTGGGATGACCATTATGAAGTCGGCGATTGGGATTCTAGCCCCTATTCAAAGAATGTTCGCATTATGGTGGTACAAAAAGGTTTTAAGTCTGACGGTGGTTGGGCGTCACATGTCAGAAATGTAGCTAGTGATTATAGGATGTTATTCGGCAAAGAACCCGATAAGCCACTGAGCGCTATCGGGTTGATGTCAGATTCTGATAACACGCGCACGCAATCAGGTATGCTTTTTAGCCACATCCGTTTAGAAGCTTTAGATTCTGACGACGGTATTAACGGATAATGAAAGCTCGCTTATGACGCTCATGAATGTATTGTTGTTGAATTCCTGGGAGAATAATGAGTGCCGAAAATACATACGCTTAATTACCATGATTTTTTGCATATTACAGGTCATTGGGCTGGTTGGTACGCCGGCCACTTATGCGGGGCTGAAGCCTAAATTATCTCAGGCTAGTGCCGCGGACTTGAGGATATATTATGATAAATCGGATATTGTTATCGAAGGTCACGTGGTCGGAATAAAGTCTGATACGAGAACCGCTTCAGCGACTGTGATTATCGATTCTATTTTTAAGGGCCAATATACAGATGAGAGCCTTGTTGTAAAAACAAATAGGGGAAAAATCATAATAAATGATGGAGAAGCTGAATTTAGATCGCATGATCATGCTATATTATTTTTGCAAGATTTGGGCGACGGAACATTCATTTGTGTGGACGGATTTCATGGTAAAAAGAACATTCTTAATGATAATATATACTTCGACAACGAAGATTCGTTTAAGACGGCAAAGATAAAGGAATATCGACAAGAAATACAGCGTATTAAAGAAAATGGAATATTAACTAATGAGTGATATGAGAATTGAGATCGAGGCAAAAGATACGAGCATAATTATTTTAAACGTAGTTGGTGAATTCATGGGGCTTAGCGCCATTAATTTTCAAACAACGTATCAAACATATTTGGATGAGAATGTCGGATGCGACATTGGCCTACGCATGTCTGATACGACCTATATTGATTCTGCCGGAATTGGAGTGCTGATTGTTTGTGATCAAATAGCCTCAAATACCGGTCGGAGTATGTTCATTATGTCTCCATCCCTTAAAGTTATGAAAGTAATCAAGAGCGTTAAGCTGGATTCGCGCTTTAAGATAATAAATACTTAAAAATCATATATTGTTGCCTAGTATTGAAATATCTGGTTTGATTGTGCATACTTAAGGTAGTTAAAAGAGTATTACGCATCTTAAGCCAGGGAGGTACGATTATGATGAATGTTATTCACGGTATGGTAAGCGAAGTAGTTCAAGTGATACCAAATACGATCCATTTTGTGGGCAGTTTGTTTTCATAAGAAACTGTCTTTCCGCTTATCAAAAGGCCCCCATACGGGGGCCTTTTGTTTGTGCAAAACAAAATTATTCGATGACAATGACCGTTTATATTGACAAATAAGCGTATTAGCCACGTCATTGCCCGCCTGTCGGCAGACAGGCGAGTTACGTGTAGCTGCAACGCGTCGATCCGGGGTTAAATGGGGTATAATGCTGGCTGTCAAATATTGATCAAGTTAAATAGATATTATTTTTAGATTGCCACGGCCAAGCTGCGGTCTCGCTTGCTTGCCGACAGGCAGGTAATGATGGGTGTTGAGAGATTATGAGCGAAGAACTATTTTCATATACATTACAAGCAGATCAGGGAAGTCACCGAATATTGGAATTGAAGGGTGATTTGTCTGGAATGGCCGTCGTGGACAATACCGAAGCTCTCGTTGGAGAATTAGCTAATGCAAAGAGCAAGCTAGTATTTAATATGACCCAAGTTACCTATATAGACTCTTGTGCTATAGGCCTGATTATGAAAGTGGCCAAATCTGCCTTACCCTTGAATAAGGAATTAATTCTGCTATCTCCTAATGCTAATGTTATGCGCGTCCTCAGCATTGTTAACTTGCATAAAGCCATTCAAATCGTAGACACATTTTAACTCAAAATAGTAATCTTCAAATTATGATTTATCCTGAGAATTGGTTGTCAGCCATAGTAGTCATATAGGCGCAAGCCATGACTTCAATAAGAGCTGCGTTACTCCAGAGGAAGTGATTTGAGTCCAGCGCAGTAGTCGAAAGACGTGTCATCACGCCATTTATAGGGAAAGTCAGTGCATTGAGTGGGTTTCGCGGCATGGATACTACAGCCGGTGTCATTCAGGAATATACAGGCATCATCGGGCAATGAACGCAAAACCCAGCGACTTTCGTCTTTTTCGCAATATTTATTCTTGAATTCAGATTCGGTTATTTTTAGATAAATTAAAATTCGGTCTATGTCGACTCTAGTTAAATATACGAACCCTTTTTGCCGGCAACATGCATTACATCTATGGCATTTGAATTCAGCTTCTATAAACTCATCAATTGGCGTTTTCATTCTGGCTATAGTATATACGTAAATGTCCTTATCGCGATGTTTGGGCATCTAAAGTATTATCAGTTTATATGAGGTATAATCTCACATGTCAAAAAATCAAGAATTTAATCAAAATCTTAATGAGCTCGAATTGGGTCGTTTTAACCGCATGCGCGTTGTAAAAGAAGTTGAGTTTGGCGTTTATTTGGATGGCGGCGAGGCATGGGGTGAAATCTTATTGCCCGCGACAGCCGTCCCGCGCGGAACTGAAGCTGAAGATGAGCTCGATGTGTTCATATATTTAGATTCCGAAGATCGGGCAATCGCGACAACCATTCAGCCATTGGCTGAAGCGGGTGATTTTGCGGTTCTTGAAGTGGTGGATCAAAATCAAGTTGGAGCTTTTTTAAATTGGGGCCTGCCTGGCAAGGATTTATTATTACCTTATCGGGAGCAGACTAGGCAGCTCAAAGTAGGCGATAGAGTTGTTGTTTTTGTCACCGTTGATCCTAAACGAGACCATATCATCGCCTCGATGCGTGTGGATAGATTTGTGAGCTCTGACTGGGGTCCTCTTAAGCCCACAAATGAAGTTTCGCTGCTCATTTGCCGCAAAACAGATATGGGGTATTTGGCTATTATTAATAATGTGAATATGGGACTTATATTTGCTAGCGATGTGCTTCAGCCTCTCAAAGAAGGCGATATTTGCAAAGGGTATATCAAAGCTTTACGTGATGATGGGAAGATTGACCTGACTTTGCAGAAGGCTGGTTATAATAGGGTGGAGGATGCCATAGACCCTATATTAGCCAATTTAAAGGCCCAAGGCGGCTTTATAGCTGTAACTGACAAGTCTTCACCTGAAGAGATTCAAAAACTCTTTGCTGTGAGCAAAAAAACCTATAAAAAATCGGTTGGGGCGCTGTTTAAACGTCGACTTATAAGAATTGAAACAGATGGTATTTACCTAGTCTGATGCGGATATTTTATGCGTGATCCGCTGCATGGCGTGACGCTTAAGGCAATTATGGAAGCTCTCGTGGCTCGTATTGGTTGGGAAGAATTGGCGAAAAATGTCCGTATACGATGCTTTATGTTTGAGCCAACAATCACGTCTAGCCTCAAATTCTTACGCCAAAATCTGTGGGCTCGAAAAAAAGTTGAAAAATTATACATACAGCATTGCACGGTACCCGCAATAAAACCACCGAAATAAACCACGCGATATTTTTTTAACGGGACGACACCGGCTGGGAAATGTGATAACGATCGAGCCAGCATGTCCTGGCGAACGTCGTCCGGTACATCGTTTAATTGTTTTCCTATGAGATTGTCACGTTGCTGGGTTTATTTTTAATAATTATCAGCCAAACGAAATGCACCCCTCATCAGATTTACTTCATGAGATGGGATGGATAGTTTCTTTGCAATATCTACCCAGTCACGCACTACGGATATGACCTCTTGAACAATTTCATTTGCACGCTTATCACTTACACGGAAATAAGGCGCAACACTGACTACAAGATCTAAATCCTGCCTATTATTTTCCTTTGAGATGTTTAGCGCCAAACCACCACCCGTAGCCACGGGGTTTATGTCATAGGCCGGTGAAAGTATCCACGCGCTATCCATCAATATAAAACCATGGTTACGCAAATGGTCATCTGTATTAGAAATACAAACATAGAAGACAATGCGTCGCCAAAGTTGCTCTAGATCTCTATTAACTTGCCCGCCATTACGCACAAGAAAATCGACTAAGTCTAAATAGCTTACGCCCGTGTCTCCGCCGTCACCGTCTTTCTTGCCAAGTAATGTCATAGCTGATGTAAAGTGGAGACGTTCACCATTTTCTGTGCGATCAAAACGCTTTGTGAGGAATGTGTCGTACTCACCCGAGAAGTGGCGCATTTCGGATTGTGCGACATTAATGCCAGCCTTTTGCGCCAATAGATGGGCCAGGTATTCCCATTTGCCGATATTGATTTCATCTCGACGGCTTGGGAATTTGGCAATCCATGGATGTCCGCCTTTATCCAAAACACTGGCTTTAGGGCGCGCTCCACCAAGCGAACCACCAGGAGCAATGAGCATATTTAACCATTTAAGATAATCACTTTTATGCTCTGCATTGTTGTGTTCTAGCTGCAAACTAGCATACTCCAGGTCTCGTAATTTTGCCCAAGGAGGAGTTGCCATATATTCCTGATCATCTAAAAATGGACTGTCATTAGATAGTCGGAAACGTAAAGCACCCATGCGGTGAGCATCATAAACTCCCAACAAGTAATCAGACTCGAGCAGTTGGCGGACATCACGAGATTCAGATTGTGCTTGTTGAACTTCACGGCGCTGCATCAATACACGCCCCCAACGGTCAGGGGAAGAGTCTAGAAACAGACCAAAGTTGGGATGGTCATCACGAGCGTATTGAGGTCCGGAGAATAAGCTTAAATCCGGATCAAGAGATTGTGCATAAGAAGATTTTAGCCATGCCTTATCATACTCGAAGGAAAAGACCTCTTTGCCACGAGAAGGTGCAATAAAAAGCATCCCCATTAAGACGGGCTCATCCATGCCTACCCAATGAGCGCAGACTTGTATCGCTTTTTGTGTTTGACGTTTCACAGACATTATTTTTTCCTCTTTGCTACACGCTCTTTAGTGTGTGTCAATTCAGCATCCTGTAGCCGTCTTCCCAATGGATCATCACCAGCAAGCAGAAGAAGATCCTTTTCAAGACCTAGGCAAAAAAGTACATTCGCATACACTCCTATGGTGACGCCACTTTCACCATTTTCTACCTTTCTGAGAGTCACACGGCTGACATTAGCACGTTCTGCCAGCATCGTTGTTGTGATCTTTCTACGTAACCGCGCTAGTTTGATACATTCACCCACCGCCTCCAAAATATCTTCCAGCGCAGGTGAGATTGTTAAGCTTTTCCTTGTCATAACAACTGACCTCAATGGTTATTAATCTATCCAACTATACATACTATTGTACATTATAATAACCATTGATTCAAGTATTCGGAGGGTCTGCTTACACGCCATGGACAGGGCCAGGTTAGTCTCACCTGTCAAATTGCGAAGCCTGCCAAACATTGTTGAGGACGTCTGCATCCAGTAAAATAGAGAGCTTATGGGTTGGGGAAGATGGCGCATAACTAGCCATCGGACGACGTGGCCCCATCATAATCCAGACAATAAAGAATTTCTTTCCCAAAACCAAATCCGTGGGTTAGACGGCTATCAAGAATTCGTTGAAGCTTACGCATTAGCCGTCGCAGCTGCCGTCTGGGCAGCATAAACAAAACTATATACTGGACGTCGTCACCAATGGCGCAAAAGGGAAAGGGTTAGCTTAAAATGAGAATCGCAAGAACGCAAGCAGCGTCCCTCATGCGGTATTAGTGTGCTCTTTTGCAAAGAAGCTGATCACGAAACAACGACTGTCAAATTTCATGGATTTTCAAGCCATAAAATATATGAGAAGACTTTAAAGAGGTTAAGGGAGTGGTTTGGTCCACCTCAAAAAAAATAATTGACGGTTGCTTTATGAATTGACGGGACCTGGTCCCGTCAGCTCTATCTTATACCTATAGTATACATTATAGTGTATACTATAGGTATAAGAGAAGGGAGCCTATTATGACTAATACAATAACTCTAAAGGAATTAAGGCCTGAATTACCTAAAGTGATTGATCGGATCGATAAGCAATTTGATCGATATGTTGTCACTAAGCATGGTAAGCCCACTGTCGTTATGCTGGGTATAGATGATTACGAAGCATTAATAGAAACATTAGACATATTGGCAGACAAAAATACCATGTCGAGAGTACGTAAGGGAGAAAAAGACATTAAAGCAGGACGGGTGAAGTCTTGGAGTGCTTTCAAGAAAGCACATGAATAAGTATGTCGTTCAACTTTCTAGAGAAGCTGAGCATACACTAGATTTAATGCATAAGCGCGAGCCGATTCTGTTTAAACGGGTGGTTCAAGCAATAGACCAATTAGAAAGAGACCCCCATCAGGGAAAATTACTCAAGGGTGTTCTCAAAGGTCGATATTCGTATCGAGTGGGCAGCTATAGAATCATCTACACAATTCAACGCAGCAAACTAATTGTCCAAATCATAGACATTGGACATCGTCGCGATATCTATCGATGATGGAGGTGATTGACGGACCCAGGTCCCTCCAAAAGTGATTGATTTGAGCAGGGCCCGGCACCGAGGGACCTGGTCCGGTATACGGTATATTAAGCAACAACGTCCCTCTAAACAGGCCTGTCCCCAAGGGACCTAGTCCCGTCAATATAAACAAACTTTACTCAACGTCATTGCGAGGAGCACGTAGCAAGCGACGTGGCAATCTAAGGCCATTAACAATTGTTGACGGGACTTGACGGGAGCTGGTCCCGTCAATGATGTTACTGTATAATATACATCAACGCTTTTTACGCTTTTTACGTATCCGCGACATGAGCATTGCATGAATTGAAGAATTATGTTGAGAGGAATTCAATGAAGGAATTTAAAAATGAGATTGACCATTACCGCCAACGCGTTGAAGAGCTCGAGCAAGAATTGGAAAAAAGGAAGCTTGAATACGATAAGGAGCTGAGTTTGGCAGCAAAAATTCATCAGACCTTGTTGCCAAAACCCATACGACACGAGAAGATTCACGTTGATGTTCGGTATTTGCCGATTGAGCAAGTGGGAGGCGATTATTGCCAAGTGCGATTTTACGAAGAGGACATTTGCTATATCACAATGTGTGATGTGACAGGCCATGGAATCGCCCCAGCTTTGATGGCCACACGCGTGAGCAGTGAAGTGCGGCAGTGCATATCTAATGGTTACTCACCTCAGGAAATTGTTAAATCGGTGAATTCTTTAATTTGTGAGAATTTCAAAGAGACTCACTTTTACCCGAGTTTTGTTGCTGCGCGCTTAGATTTAAATAATCACAAAATTACTTGGAGCGGAGCGGGGCACCCTAGTCCGCTTATCTTACGTTCAAAAACAGCTACCGTTGATGAAATGACCAGCCAAAATACATTGCTGGGTATCCAAGAAGATAATTTAGAGGATGAATCCGAGCATACATTGTCTCTAGAGCCCGGAGACCGATTATTCTTCTATACGGATGGTCTCAGCGAAACAATAACAGACAGCGGAAGTGTGCCAGGCGTTAATGGCATGGTTGAATTGGCAAAATCAACTTCGCCCAAGGGTATTTTTGATGTTGCTGATTGCATGCTAAAAAAGATTGCCGAGTACGATGATGAAGCCATCCCTGATGACAAAACCCTAATTGTTGTCGAAATACAAAATTAACGTAACCCGGTCCTTAACGTAACCCGTTCCCTGCAAAAGCTACCCCAAACGCCCAACTGGAGTATAATAACTAATTTAGATAGGGTAGAGCTTAGCTTAAAATGAGAATCGCAAGAACGCAAGCAACGTCCCTTACTATTGACGGGACCTGGTCTCGTCAACTCATGAAAAAAAGGCAGGCCATCACATGTCACTTGGGACTTATAAGGGGGAGGGGATATTTATGGATGAAATAGAGAATATGAGTCTTGAAAGTTCCCAAATGGCCCTGCGTGAGCGGTATCAGTGTTATGTGAATGAAAGTCTGAGACCATTTGAGAACGTGCACGGCATATTTGTAGCGAATCTACTTCCCGGTTTTTGGTGGTACTTGCTCCTAGGTCCTTTTGCAGCCTTTGTCGTTAGACAGCTAGTTATTGGTGTAACCGACAAAGGACTGATTATTGTGATTTTGAATCGTTACAACCAAATGTCTGCTGTTAAGAAATTCGATGATAGTGAGCTTGAAAAAATCGAAACGCATACTTATAGATATGGAAAAAAGATCCTGATTGCAGCGAAAAATGACGACCGTTTATATTTAAAGGCGCATCTTCACAGAGATGGTGAGTCCGGCGATATTTTTCTGACACCTGAACTTTTATCCTATTTAGAGCAAAAGGTTTTTAAAAGGGCCAAATCGTAATTTGGCTGCATTAATTAGGGCAATAAATATAGACGAATTCTTGATAGAATCTTCAGTTTTCCCTCCGAATTTCGAATCCTGCATTGATAATGATTATAAATACGCTTAGATTGCCGCGGGCAAAAAGCGGCCTCGAGATGACGGCTGCACCGAAGCCGTTTCTGGGTTTGGCATCGCGAAGAAATACGGACTTTAAAAAACATTAGCACTCAGGCGACGTTATTGCTTAAACTCAATTTCAAATGCGATGCGGGTTGGGTTTAGCAGTGTCAGTTACGAAACGTACCATAATATTTGTTATTGGTGGTTGCGAAGCAATTTGCCAATAACATACATATTATGGGATGTTTCGACGTGGGTTGTTTGAGGCTAAAAGCTTTCTGGGAGATCCTTACGCCATTTGCTGCGCATGGCTCAGGATGACGATGGTGGAACTTGATTCGCGTTACTGAGGATGATGCGGACTTGTAGCTGAGATTCCTATTACTGGTTTTTGAAGTTGCTATATGGTGAGCCCATAAGTAGTCAAAAGACATTGCTAGCGGCTAGGGCCGCTGAAGGAAACGCGTCGGTGGAACGGCTGGGGCCGCCACCTGTGCGTAAGTTCGCACGGGGA
>JBLINS010000033.1:0-25471 GCA_047639455.1 Candidatus Omnitrophota bacterium | reverse complement strand
GAATTCCGAAAAATCTTACCCTTGAGCACCATGCTACCAGCAATTGTGCCTAGTTTTGAGACCTTGAAAACTTGCCGAACCTCGGCCCGACCCAATTCAACCTCGTTCAATTCAGGCTCAAGCAGACCTTCTATAGCCTTGTACATTGCAGTTTCAATTTCATAAATAATATTATAGAGCCTAACATCCACACGCTCGCGTTTGATAAATTCTTCGGCATTATTAGCAACGCTCACATGAAACCCAATAATAATAGCATTAGACGCAGAAGCTAGCATGGCATCTGATTTTGAAATATCGCCCGTGCCAGCATGTATGATCTTAATCTTAACTTCTTCAGATTTAATGCGCTCCAAAACTGTCGTTAGAGCTTCAACAGAACCGTGCACGTCAGCTTTAACAATGAGGTTAAGTTTAGTCAGACGACCGGCTACGATTTCGGCATGTAAGTCTTCTAAAGTAACATGTGAACTACCAGATAAAGCATTTAAACGTGATTTATCTTGCTTGTCATTAATGAGTTCTCGAGCTTTTATCTCGCTTTTAACAACATAAAAGGCGTCCCCTGCCTCAGGCACGCCGCCCAATCCCAGTATCTCTATAGGCGTGGATGGTGGAGCTTCAAGCACTCGCTCCCCACGGTCATTAACCATGGCTCGTATGCGGCCATAATAGTCGCCACATACAATCACATCAGAAATTTTTAAAGTTCCATCTTGAACTAATATTGTCGTTAAAACTCCCGAAGATTTGCTCAGCTTCGCTTCAACGACGGTTCCTCGCGCTGGCGCACTCGGATCAGCCTTGAGCTCCAACATTTCGGCTTCCAAAAGTAAACTATCCACCAAGGCGTCAACGCCCTCACCTGTTTTCGCAGAAACGTGTGCTGCGATTGTACTGCCGCCCCAATCTTCTGGATTCAAATTATGCTCAGCCATTTGCTGCTTAACTCTATCTGTATTCGCAGCGGGCAAATCACATTTATTAATAGCCACAACAATTGGCACACCGGCTGCTTTAGCGTGATTAATAGCCTCTATGGTTTGGGGCATCATACCGCTATCAGCCGCCACAACTATGACTACAATGTCCGTGCACCGTGCTCCTCGCGCACGTATCGCCGTGAATGCTTCATGACCCGGCGTGTCTAAAAAAGTAACGGCCCCATTTTTAACGGATACCTCATAAGCGCCAATATGCTGCGTGATCCCACCGCTTTCTCCTGCGGCGACATCCGCATTTCGTATGGCATCTAATAATGATGTCTTTCCATGATCTACATGGCCCATCAAAGTCACCACAGGCGGGCGAGATTTAAGATTGGCGCTATCCTGATCATGATGTATTTGACCCAAATCATTTTCAATGGCATGCGGCTCATCAATTTTAAACCCATATGTTTCAGCCAACTCTTGAGCGGCATCGTGTGAAACGGATTGATTCACCGTAACCATCGAACCTTTGGCTATCAAATCTTGAATCAATGCTGTTGGCTTGACTTCCATCGCTACGGCCAATTCGCGTATGGTGATCGGGAATGACAATTCAATTAATTGGTATTCTGCAGGCTCATCAGCTTGAGGCTGTTCAGCTGCTTCTTTTGCTGTATTACTTTTCGAATCAGAAATTGGTGCTGATGTCTCAGGCTTAGCCTCTTCGATTGTAACTTTGACTGAATCAGCCGGAGCATCGATTGCTTCTGACTTCACAACTTTAGGCACAGCTTCCTTCACAATAGGATTTGATTCGGCCTCATTCGGCATCTTAACAGGCTCACTAACCTCTGCCGTAGGTTCTTGCGTTTTTGTCTGCGCCGTATCAGAAAACTTAGTAACTTCAATAGCCACTTCTTTGATTACTTTTTTCTTGGCCACTTTTTTTGTAGCAGTTGCTTTCTTAGTAATTGATTTTGCTTTAACTACCGTTTTTTTAGCAACTTTTTTTACTGATGATTTTTCAACAGAAGATTTATTCTTTGCAACCGTTTTTTTAACGACCGCCTTCTTTTTGACAGCTTTTTTCTTAGATGTGCTATCAGATGCTTTATCTACCATTCAATGTCTTCTCCATTCAATTAATTCGATTGATCTTCTCCCGAAGAGCTCGTTTGATCAGCCGATTCTTCTTGAACAGCCTCAGTGGAATCGCTTTTAACTTCTGTGTCTAATTCTCGGCTCAATAGGTTGGATTTGACTGAATCTAGGAGACTTTGATCGACGTCAGCATCTGGCGAGCTTGGCTTTTCTACAACATCGCTTTCTACTCCATCTAATTTTTTTTCGACGTATTTTGTGATTACTGCTTTAATAGCGGTTTGGATAAGTTTTGCCTGATCCGCATCAATGCCCTCAATTTCGCCAAGGGCCGCAATGCTCATAGTTCTAAGCTGACCAGGGGCGTCAATTTTGGCCTTTTTTAAGACATCAATCACATCTGCGTCCAACCCGCTCATCTCTTCAAGTGTCAGACCATCTAAAGCGTCAGCGCCCATAAGATCACGGGCAATATTGCCTTTGGATTTAATGTCTATGCTCCAGCCTGTGAGCTTAGAAGCCAGGCGCACATTTTGCCCACTTTTTCCGATCGCTAGTGACAATTGGTCATCTTCAACAATGACTTTAACCTTCTTCTCTTCAACATTTTCTATGCTTATAGCCGAGCATTCTGCAGGGCTCAATGCAGCGCGGATATACTCAATAATATCCTCATTCCATCTAACAATATCAATTTTCTCACCCTGTAGCTCTCGGACAATGTTTTTAACTCGTGATCCACGCATGCCAACACAAGCTCCAACGCAATCAACCTTTTCGTCTTTAGACCAAACAGCAATTTTTGATCTGTCACCTGCTTCTCTAGAAACGCCTTTGATTTCTACAATAGACTCATAAACTTCAGGCACTTCTATTTCAAATAAACGTTTAACAAGACCTGGATGATTTCGCGAAACAATGATTTGAGGGCCACGAGTCGCTTTTGAAGCCTCAATCAAATGTGCGCGAATCCGATCGCCCTGCCTATAAACATCACGTGGCGACTGTTCCCGCTTAGGCAAAATGGCTTCAGCTTTACCCAGATCTATAACAACAGTACCTTTGTCGTGGCGAAAAATAGTTCCGCTAACCAATTGGTTAACTTTTGGCTCATACTCTTCAAATATAACTTCTCTCTCTGCATCACGAATTTTTTGAATAATTACTTGCTTGGCAGATTGAGCGGCGATGCGTCCAAATTCCTTAGATTCAATTTTTACGCCATTCGAAAAAACATCAATTGCTCCCGTCAGAGGATCGATTTTTGCCTCAACTTCAGCCTCTTTATCCACAATAACTTTCTTGGCAGCGGACACTAAAGCAGTTTCGATTGCGTCGATCAAAACTTCTCGACTAACACCTTTTTCTCGTTCCATATGGTCTAAAACAGCTAATAATTCTGCATTCATGGCTTTGGGCCTCTTTATATTCTAATTTCTAGTTTCGCACTAATGATGTTTTCAATATCAACCCATACCATTTCTTTGGATTGATTCTTTTCAATTTGAACTCTTTGCTCTTCAGCCTTAGATATACGGCATAGAACATGTTGTATTTTGCCTTCCAATCCCATATGCTGGAGTCGGATCAATTTACCTATCGCTCTCCTAAATTGAGAGCAGGATTTCAAAGGCTTATCAATTCCTGGGCTAGACACATCTATTAAATAAGCACCATCAATTAATTGAGCAGCTTCTATACCATCACCTATATCGCGATTACACTGAGCGCATTCGTCCAGCGTAATCCCGCCTGTTTGGCGATCTAATGTAATACTAATGCTAATTGACTTGTTCGTGACACTTAATGAAACAGTATCTAATTCAAATATTGTTCCAACTAGAGTATTTTCAACTACTTCTGCTATTTTTAGTTTTAGTGTTTCAGTACTCATAGTAAAATCATGAACCAATCTATAATAAAAAAAGTGGGTAAAAACCCACTTTAATCGCGAACAACACCACGTAGATTAACAATTATAAGCTAAGCTGTCAAGAATTGGGGGCAAAGCAGAGCTGCGAGACAAACGTTCGGAGATAAACAAATGCGTCGAAGATTTAATAGTCTAATGTCAATGCCTTGCTTTGGCTAAAGCGTCAACCACTTGCTCTATATCAATTTTTTCCTCGGTATTTGAGACCAAGTCTTTGAGCTCGACAACACCCGATTCAATGCCCTTGGGACCAATCACCACACGCTTTGGAATTCCGAGCAAATCAGCATCGTTGAATTTGATGCCTGCTGACAGATCTCTATCGTCCCAGAGAACCTCAAGCCCATTCTGTGTTAATTCATCGTATAGCTTGAGACTATATTCTCGCACTCCATCGTGCTTCATATTAGTGGATATGAGCATGATTTGAAAAGGGGCAATCCTAGGCGCTGGCCAAAAAATACCCTTATCTGTTGAACTCTGCTCTATGGCTGAAGCTATGAGTCTCGTAACGCCTATGCCATAGCACCCCATAATTAAATCGACTAATTTGCCGTCTGGCATGGTCGCAACGGCTTTCAGAGGCTTGGAATAGCGGGTGCCTAATTTAAATATATGGCCCAATTCTATTGCTTTATGTATATGTATGGTGCAGGGCTTACCATCTCGCTCACCCTCGTCGCCATCAACAATGAGCCTAAAATCACCTATGCTTGCTTGCTTGATCATTTCTGGATCAAAATCGAGCCAAGTGCAGCCAACAAAGTGATGGTCGCGCTTATTTGCGCCAACAGTCATTTTTGACATTGCAACCACATCTTCATCAATAATTAATTTAAACTTAGATGAATCCAAACCAATTGGACCACTATACCCAAAGGCTGATCCGCTAGAATCAATATCGGCGGGAGACGCCATGATGGCGTCAGGGTATACTTGCCTTAATTTATATTCACTAACCTCATGATCGCCGCGAACAAGTACGGCCAAATACTCCTCGGATTGCCCGTATTTATAAAGTATAGTTTTGACCATTGTCTTAGGTTTGCTTTTTAAGAAATCCGCCAAAGCGGCAATGGTTGCTACGCTCGGGGTATGCTTTTCGGTAAGCCGACTTTCGCCTGTTTGAGTAGTGACTTTGAGTCCTGCTAGTCGTCTAGATGCCATTTCAGCGCTCACAACATAATCACCCTCGTCATATTGAACAACAGTGTCCTCGCCCGCATCCGAGAATAAAACAAATTCTTGAGAACCACTGCCGCCCATAGCGCCTGGGTCAGCCTGAACAATATGATATTTAATACCAAGCCTTGAAAATATTTTGCAATAAGCCGCTTTCATGACCTCATAAGTTTTGTCTAAACATTCCTCAGCAGTATGAAAACTATACGCATCCTTCATACTAAATTCGCGACAGCGCATAACACCACCACGAGGCCGCATTTCATCGCGAAATTTAGTTTGAATCTGGTACAGGGCTAATGGTAATTGCTTGTAAGTATTGACCTCATTGCTAGCTAAATACGTGATAATTTCTTCATGCGTAGGCCCAAGAACATTAGCCCTGCCATGCCTATCTGTGAAGCGAATCATATCTTCGCCCATCAAATCCAATCGACCCGTTTGGTCCCATATTTCAGCGGGATGGATTGCAGGCAATAGCAATTCCAGAGCACCCGTGGCATCCATCTCTTCTCTAATAATCAATTCAACTTTTTTCAATACACGCAACCCTAAGGGTAAATACATATATGTGCCACTAGCTAATTTTCTAACTAGGCCGGCACGTATCATCAAACGATGATTGAGTGTTTCGGTATTCTGAGGGTTTTCCTTTAATGTTGGAATGAATGCTTGTGAATATTTCATTTACCAAATAATCCCTTAGCATATTCAAAAAGGTGCATGATTTTATCCAGGATTCCGAATTTTATAAAGTCTTGATACAGCACAAAAACCGTTAAACTCAAAATTAAAATCAATCCAATGCGCATTGCAACATCTTTAATTTTGTCCGATATTTTTTTGCGTGTAATCATTTCCGCACTTATGAAGAATAAATGGCCTCCATCTAATACAGGAACGGGCAATAAATTGATGACAAATAGACTAACGCTTAAACGGCCCATAAAATCAAATAAATTTGCAATCCCAAATGAGGCCGCCTGTTGAGTCATGACATAGATGCCAATAGGGCCAGCCATTGATTGCTTAAATGAGACGGCACCTGTAACCACAAGCCATAAAGAAGTTAGAATCAAACTCGTCAATTCAACCACTTTCATAAAACCGATTTTAACAGCTTGGAAAAAAGGGTACTTAACGGTAATGAAGTCTCCTGATGGCATTATCCCAATAACGGGTATTTGCTTTTTGCGGCCCATCATATCTGCGCCCTCTGTGGGTTTGGGGCGTAATACAAATTCCTTAATATCACCCTTTCTTTCGACCGAAACATTCAATGAATCGCCATCAAAAGCGCGAATTGCTAAGAGGACTTCTTGCCATAGTTCGATCGGCTGACCATTCAATTCAGTGATTTTATCCCCTGCCAGAATGCCGGCAGTGGCGGCAGGGTAATCCTTAGCGACTTCGCCAATAGACGAAGACAGAATTGGCTGTCCAAATAGTCCAACGCCAGCAAATATCACAAATGCTAATAAAGCATTTAAAATTGGCCCTGCGGCTACAACGATGAATTTATGCCAATTAGGGCGATTATAAAATTCCCATGGCTCACCCTTTGATTCTTCACTACTCTCCCCCGCAAGTTTGACATAACCACCCAGAGGAAATAAGGATAAGCAGAATTGTGTTCCGTCCCACTTCCATCTTGCTAAAACTGGACCGAACCCAAGCGAAAAGGCTTCAACGCGAATACCTAAAGAGCGAGCCGCTTGATAGTGACCCCACTCATGAAAAACAATCAATACACTTAAGACAAATCCAAATATTAATATGCCCATATCATAACCACCTTTATATTTTTATAGCCCGTTGGCATTCGCGACGAGCCGAATCTCTTGCCCACTGATCTGCGTTTAGAATATCCTCTAAGGAATTAACTTTTTTCTGCTCATGTTTGGTCAGTACATTCTCTATGATAATAGGTATGTCTGTAAAAGAGATTAAGTCTCTCAAATAAGCGTCCACTACAATTTCGTCCGTGGCATTAAGAACACATGGTGCCGTTGTATCAATTGCCTCAGCCACCTCAAAAGCCATCCTCAAACATGGGAACTTCTCTTGTTTAGGCTTCTCAAAATTCAACTGCGCTAATTTAACAAAATCTGTTTTGAGGTCTGGGTAATCAATGTGTCTGGGATAACCTAAAGCGTGCAGTATGGGTAATTTCATATCAGTCGGCCCCATTTGAGCCATTATTGAACCATCAATAAATTCTACCATGGAATGTATGATTGCCTCTGGGTGTATCAAAACCTCAATCTGCTCTACGGCAACTCCGAAGAGCCAACGTGCCTCTATTATTTCCAAACCCTTATTCATCATCGTCGCTGAATCAACTGTGATTTTGGGTCCCATGCTCCATTTGGGGTGATTCAAAACTTTATCTTGGGTCAAGTCGCCAAAGCGCTGCAATGGTACGTCCTTTAGCGGACCGCCAGAACCAGTCAATATGATCCGTCTGATTGCCTTAACGTCTTTGCAAGCTTCCAAACATTGAAAAATCGCATTATGCTCGCTGTCCACAGGCAATAAAAGGCCGCCCGATTTCTTTGCAGCCTGCATAAATAAAGCGCCTGCCATCACCAATATTTCTTTATTAGCAACCGCAACATCGCAACCAGCCTCTAATGCGCTTAGCACGGGTAGTAGCGAAGCGCTTCCGCTAGACGCCGCTAGAATCATATCATGCTTCGATTCCATTGCCGCGTCCATCAATCCTTTATCACCACTAATAAGCTTGATGCCGCTAGGCAATTCTGCTCTTATAGACTCAGCCGCGCTCTCCGAATAGAGACATACGGTGTCGGGCTTAAATTCAAGCGCTTGTTCCAAAACTGTCTGCGCATTAGTATTGGCAACCAGAGTGCTAATTCTAAATTCGTCTGGCTTTTGTCTAATTATATCCAAGGCGCTTAGTCCAACAGAGCCCGTAGAGCCAAAAATAGTTATTTTTTTCATTTGATCAATGCCAGGTTTCTAAATAATAATAAAATAGTGGGATTGTGAATAAAGCTGAATCTATCACGTCTAGCAAACCGCCAAAACCAGGAATGATTTCGCTTGAATCTTTGACGCCGCAATAACGTTTAATCAGAGATTCTGACAAATCACCACACTGTGCTACTAAACCAATCACTAAGCCCAAGCTCAATAAATGCAATACGCCAATATGCACAGGCAGTATGCATTGAAACAATGCCGAGACCAATGCGCTACAAATCACGCCCGCCATTGTACCCTCAACAGACTTATTTGGGCTAATGTGAGGAATTAAGCTCGTCTTTCCAAATACCGATCCAAACCCAAATGCAGCTACGTCACACGCTTTAGTAACCACCAATAAATAAGTGATCCACAATGCACCATTGGCCAAAAAATTTAGTTTAACAATAAAGCTCAGAAACCAAGCGACATACATAATTGCAAAAAATGTTAGCGCTATGCCCTCGATTGCATTCGGGTTATTTTTTCTAGAGAACTGAATCAAGAACAAGCAAAAACATGAAAGGACAATAAATAAGACTTCCCCAGAATGTGAGATGCCATATTGCAAATGCACGACCAAAGGCAACATAGCGCCCATAGCTACACCAAAAAGACGGTAGACCTGAACGCCTTTGCCTTTCAACATGGTCAAAATTTCAAACATGGCAATGCCGCAGAATACCGAGGTTCCAATGCTGAAAAATGCTTTGGGTAATTGCCACAGCACGCAACCTATTAAACCAATGGCTCCCGAACTAGAAAGTATCCTAATCAACAAATTCATGCAATGTCACCAAATCTTCGTTTTCGCTTGGAGAAGTCGTCTAGCGCTGCCATCAAATCATCACGTGTAAAATCAGGCCAGAATTTATTCGACACATGCAATTCACTATAAGATATTTGCCAAAGCAAAAAATTTGATATCCGCATCTCACCGCTTGTGCGAATTAGCAATTCTGGGTCAGGAATCCCGGCAGTATACAAGTGGCGAGCCAAATCATTCTCACCTATAGATTGCATGGCTGACGTAGGATCGTCTGACAGCATTTTCTCAGCAAACAACTCCTTACACGCATCAACAATTTCTTGGCGCGCACCATAATTCAGCGCTACCTGGAGCTTCAATCTTTGATTGGTGGATGTAGTTTCTTCAGCATGTCTAATTTTTTTTTGAACTGACACCGGCAATGAATCCATTCGACCAATGGCCTTGAAGCGCACGCCTTCCTTGTCAAGTTCGGATAATTCGGCTTCCAAAAAACGATCTAGTAGACGCATTAGAAAATCAACTTCATTTCTCGGCCGCTTCCAATTTTCGCTACTAAAAGCATATAAAGTTAGATAATTAATTTTTAATTCGGGGCAGGCACGTATCACAGTGCGAACGGTATCTAGGCCTTTTTTGTGACCAAAGGCTCTAGGCTGGTTGCGCTCTTTTGCCCAGCGACCATTCCCATCCATAATGATGGCAATATGTTTTGGCGGTTCAATGCAGTCCAAGGCAATTCACTCTTTAGAAGAGGGCATTATTAACAATGAATGCAGCAAAAACAACCGAAACCATGGACATTAATTTAATCAATATATTAACGCTTGGTCCAGCAGTATCTTTCAAAGGATCTCCAACTGTATCTCCAACGACAGTTGCCTTATGCGCAGCGCTGCCCTTGCCTCCATGTTCTCCTGATTCAATGTATTTCTTCGCATTATCCCATGCGCCACCCGCATTAGCCATAAATACAGCCAATACAAAACCGGCAATCAAGGCACCAATCAATAGGCCGATAACCCCTTCAACATTAAAAATCAAACCCACAGCGATTGGCACAACTACGGCTGTTAAGGCTGGTAGAATCATTTCTCTTTGAGCGGCTATAGTGCATAACTTTACGCATGCTGAGTGATCAGCTTTGGCCTTACCTTCCATCAAACCAACAATGTCTCTAAACTGTCGACGGACTTCGACTACAATTGCCTCTGCAGCGCGACCAACTGATGCTATGCACATCGCGCAAAATAAAAATGGCATCATGCCGCCAATAAATAATCCCGCAATCATCCTTGGGTTAGTTATGGTTAAGTCAATTTCATAGCCCAAACTCGCAACATTAACTCTATAAGCCGCAATCAATGTCATGGCGGTTAATGCCGCCGATCCGATAGCAAAGCCCTTACCGGTTGCAGCAGTTGTATTTCCTAATGAATCAAGGGCATCCGTTCTTTCTCGAACGATGGGGTCTTGGCCTGACATTTGCGCAATGCCGCCAGCATTATCAGCGACAGGCCCATAGGAATCCGTTGCCAAAGTAATCCCCAGAGTTGAGAGCATTCCCACCGCAGCAATGCCAATGCCATAAAGTCCCAAAGTCGCGTTGGCGGCTCCGCCGGCAAAATAATACGCCCCCATAATAGCTGCGACTACGACCAATACCGGAATAACGGTCGAATACATGCCAATAGAAAGGCCTGATATGATTACAGTCGCAGAACCCGTTAAGCCACTTTTAGCAATCTCTTTAGCAGGCTTGTAGCAATCAGACGTGTAGTATTCAGTGGAAAGTCCAATGGCTACACCGGCTAAAAGGCCAGTCACCAAAGAAAAATAAATGCCAATATGCTCAACGCCCAAGGTTGATTTGACCAAGAAATACGAAACAAATAAGACGAGTCCTGCAGCTATAATGATTCCTTTTCTGAGTGCATGCAGCAAAGAAAGTTGGTTCGCGTCTTCACTCGTTTTTATGAATAAGGTTCCTATAATCGAACAAAAAATTCCAACAGCTGCTAAGCATAAAGGTAATATCGTTCCGTGATAACCAAGACCTGCAGTTGTGGCTAATACCATAGTTGCCAATAATGAGCCGATGTAGGATTCATATAGATCAGCGCCCATACCTGCCACGTCACCTACATTATCGCCCACATTATCCGCGATGGTTGCTGGATTACGGGCGTCATCTTCGGGTATACCCGCCTCAACTTTGCCCACCAAATCAGCGCCAACATCAGCAGCTTTTGTGAATATGCCTCCACCAACACGGGCAAAGAGCGCCAACATGCTTGCGCCCATACCAAAAGAAAGCATAGTCGTTGTAATCACCCCATAACGAGCAGCGACTTCCAAGTGTGCATAATAATGTTCCAAAACGTAAAACCAAACACTCAAATCGAGTAAACCCATGCCCACAACAACAAAGCCCATAACAGCGCCGCTAGAAAAAGCGATTTTGAGGCCTTGATTCAGGCTATGGCGTGCGGCTTCGCAAGTACGCGCATTAGCGGACGTAGCGACCTTGAGACCTACATAACCAGAGAGCGCTGAGAAGAAACCGCCCGTCATGAATGCAAATGGTACTGGCTTAGCCAAATAATCCATTGCCACAAGACCCAGTAGGACGAAAAAACCTAGAACAAAGAAAAAACCGACAACTTGATATTGTCTTTTAATATAAGCTGTAGCGCCCTGAGCAATCGCAACCTGTATCTGTATGATGGATTCAGATCCGCGTGGGGCGCTTTTAACGCGAATTGTCAACAATAAGGCATAGCTGATGGCAACTAGCGCACCGATAGGCGCTAAATAAAATAAGTGATTTAATAAGTAATCTGACACATTACCTCCAAGTAGTGAGAATTAATCATGAGTTAAGAAATCTGACAAAGAATAACCTGGTCTCTGTTTTTACCAACAGATATCATCGTAATAGGCACCCGACATAATTTGGCAATTCGACGTATATACTTTTGAGCATTTTTAGGCAATTTGTCAAATGATCGGATATTGCCCGTAGGCACTTGCCAGCCCGCATGCTCTTCATAAATCGGTTTGGCGATCTTTTGATCATTAATGCCGTGTGGAAAAATATCCACTCGTTTTTTACCGACGGTATAGCCAGTACATATTTTAATTGTTTTTAGCGTATCTAGTATATCCAATTTAGTAATGACTAATTGAGTCAAGCCATTGACTCTTGCCGCATAACGCAATATAACCATATCTAACCAGCCAACGCGTCGGGGCCTACCCGTCGTTGCTCCAAACTCCCCGCCCAAATCACGCATTTTTTCCATCATAACTTTCGGAAATTCAGTTGGAAAAGGGCCTTCACCAACTCGCGTTGTATAAGCCTTGCCGACGCCAAGAATTTCGTCTATAGCTTTAGGTGGTAGACCAGCACCCACACATGCGCCACCCGCCGTTGTTGAGCTCGACGTAACAAATGGGTATGTCCCATGGTCAATGTCTAACATGGTGCCTTGCGCGCCTTCAAAAAGGAGAGATTTTTTATCGTCTAATGCATCATGAATCAGGCTCATCGTGTCAGCTGTATAAGGTTTTAGTTTCTTAGCAAAGGCCAAATGTTCTTTGTATATCACATTAAAATCAAATCCAGCGAAATCATACAAATTGCTAAAAATCTCATTTTTTTCGGCCAAAGCAGATTCAAGTCTTTGCTTGAGCGTAGGAGCATGCATCATATCTGCTAAGCGTATACCTGTTCGGTGAGAACGGTCTGCGTAACAAGGTCCTATGCCCCGCCCAGTTGTTCCAATTTTGATATGTCCCTGTTTTTCTTCCCGCAATCGATCATAAATTCGATGATAAGGTAGAATAATTTGGCATTGATCACTTATGAACAATCTGCCTTTAACCTTAATGCCTTTTTCCTCAATGCCTCTTATTTCTTCCAATAATCCCTCAGGATCGACCACAACACCATTACCAATGACACATTTTGCTTTTGGATGCAATATTCCTGACGGCACCAAATGCATAACAAATTTCTCACCATTTTTATAAACAGTGTGACCGGCGTTATTTCCGCCTTGGAATCTAACTACAAATTGAAATTTAGGTGTGAGAAAATCAATGATCTTACCCTTGCCTTCATCACCCCATTGTGCGCCTACAATAATCGTGTTCATATTTTTCTAAAACCGTATGTAATGTGCGGCCAAAATATCCTTATGGCGGCATAGATTACCCAATACTTTATTTGAAACTTCAGCGTCAACATTAATAAATATTTGGGCGCGCTTCAAGCGCTTATCACGGCCAACGCTCATATCAGCAATATTGACCTTGCTCTTACCCAAAATAGAACCAATATGGCCAACCATGCCTGGCACATCTTTATTCTGTATCATGAGAACATCACCTTTAGCGGCAATTTCCATACGCATGCCATCAACCATAATAATACGCTGATCATTATTTCCGTATACTGTGCCCGCAATCATATGCTTCGTCTTCTTAGTTTTGAGCTTGACTTGCATTAAGCTAGAAAAATCAGAAGGATCTGAGTATTCAGTAACGGCCACTTTTATGCCACGTTCTTTGGCGATATGCGGTGCATTAATCAGATTAATATCATCGCCTAATATTGGCTTAAGAATGCCCGTCAATAAAGAAGCTACTAAGGGGCCTCCTGGAAATTCTTTAATCTTACCCGAAAGAGATAGATCTATACTCAATATCTCCTCAGAGGCAAACAAACCTTGCAATTGCCCCAACTTAGATGCCAATTGAATATAGGGCTCCATTTGCTGCAATAACTCAGGTTCAACAAATGATACATTAACTGAATTCCTAATACCTTTGCCTGTCAGCATGTCTGTGACCGTATGCGCGATATCGACAGAAACTTTAATTTGAGCTTCTTCAGTTGATGCGCCTAAGTGAGGTGTTTTTAAAACTTGTGCATGTGATAAAAATTTGGACGGCTTAGGCGGCTCAACTTCATAAACATCCAAAGCAATGCCCGCAATTTTTCCGCTATTAAGACCTTTAAGGGCAGCGTCTTCATCAATCAAACCGCCACGAGCACAATTGACAATACGCACGCCTTTTTTCATCTTGGCAATTGCTGCTGTATTAATTATATTACGTGTTTGCTCAGTCAGAGGCACATGCGTCGAAATAAAATCAGCAGATTTAAATATTTCATCCAAATCAACTTGCAAGACGCCAATTTCGCGCGCTTTTTCGGCACGTAAAAACGGATCGTATGCCAAAACGGTTATGCCAAAACTTTGAGCGCGCTTAGCAACTTCTGCACCAATGCGGCCCAAGCCAATAAGTCCCAATGTTTTGCCAAAAACTTCAATGCCTGTGAATTTCTTTCTATCCCACGCCCCCACACTCATAGACTGGTGTGCTGGGGCAACATTCCTGGCCATGCAAAGCAATAAACTCATCGTGTGTTCGGCTGCGGAAATTGTGTTGCCCGCAGGAGTGTTGGCTACAACAATGCCCATGCGAGATGCGGTTTCTACATCTACATTATCAACACCAACGCCGGCTCGCCCTATAATCTTCAATTTTTTGGCATGCGATAGGATTTCTTTAGTCAAAGTTGTGCCCGAGCGCACAATAACTGCATCAGCGTCTTTGATTTCTTTTATTAAAACAGCCATATTTGCTTTGGGTGTTTCAATTATAGTGAAGTTTTTTTGCTTGCCCAATATGGTTAAGCCAGCGGGGTCCAGCGGATCGCAAACTAGGATTTTTTGTGTATTTGATTTATTTTTTTTCATAATGTAATTACGTTATCATTCCGTTATGGGTTACTTTGTGTATGTAAACCCAGCCTTAATTAGTGCTTTTTCAAAGGCATCAAAGCCCCTTTGTGCGCATTCTAAAGAAGCAGTCATGCCCATATGAGCAAACCGCACAACACGCCCTTTGAGCTCAGCTTGGCCATTAGCCATTATAACGCCACCCTCATCTCGCATACTTTTAATTAAATCGCCCGATGATATCCCCTCAGGCATACTTATTGTCGTGACTGCATTAGACAAATTATCGCCAAAGACTTTCAATCCCATTGACTCAACCTTAGATCTAACCCAATCAGCTACTTCAGAATGACGTTGCCAACCAGCCTCAATACCATCTTTGAGCATAAGCTCAAGCGTTGCGTTCAGGCCTCTAATCAAACTAACCGCAGGTGTGTAAGGAGTGTCATTTTTAGCATAAGCCTTTAAAGCAGCTGCTAAATTAAAATAATATTTGGGTAAATCAGATGTTGCCATTCTGTCTCGGGCTCTTTGATTCATGGAAATAAATCCTAAGCCAGGCGGCAGCATAAAGCCCTTTTGACTGCCAGAAACCACTACATCAATTCCCCACGCATCCATTTCTAAAGGATCGCAGCTCAAACCACTAATCGCATCAACAAGCAAAAGTGCGTTTGACTTTTGAGTTATGGCGGCAATATCCTTTATATGGTGCACAACGGCTGTGCATGTTTCCAATAAAGTGGTCAAGACACCTTTGGCGTCCGGATGTTCCTTGAGAGCTACTGCAATATCGTCCGCGCAAAAGGAATGGCCAAAAGCTTCTTTCAACTCAACGACATCCAAGCCATAGGCTTTAGCAATTTCAGCATATCTCTCACCAAACTTGCCTGCATGTGCAGCAATAACTTTGTCACCTTTTGAAAACATATTGACTATGGATGCCTCCATGGCACCTGTGCCAGAAGACGCCAATATTAATACTGGATTTTTGGTCTTAAATACTTGTTGCAATCCACTATGAGCCTTTTGCAGGATTTCCTGAAATTCAGCTGTTCTGTGATGAATCATGGGCAATGCTTGGGCTTCAAGTGCTGTAGCGGGAACTTCGGTAGGTCCGGGCGTCAATAATAATTTCTGGCTCATTTACTTCTTGACCTCGCCTGCATTTGAAACAACTTCGTCGACTAAACCATAATTCTTAGCTTCTTCAGCTGACATAAAATTATCTCTATCACAGTCTTTTTCTATGGTCTTCATATCTTGGCCGGTATGTTTTGACAATATACCGTTTAATTGATCCCGCATCCTAAGAATTTCCTTAACTTGAATATCCATGTCAGATGCTTGACCTTGCGCACCACCCCAAGGCTGATGAATCATAATTCGGCTATTAGGCAATGCGAAGCGTTTCCCAGCTGTTCCAGCTGCCAACAGAACAGAGCCCATGCTTGCACACTGACCAACACAATACGTTCTTACGTCACATTTCATGAATTGCATAGTGTCATAAATGCCTAAACCAGCAGTCACTGAACCGCCTGGGCTATTCACATAAACATGAATGTCCTTATCGGAATCGGCTTGTTGCAAAAACAAAAGTTGCGCAATAATTACATTAGCAACATTGTCATCAATAGGCGTGCCAATAAATAAGATGCGGTCTTTTAATAAACGTGAATAAATATCATAAGATCTCTCGCCCTGCGCGGTACTCTCAACAACTATAGGAATTAAAACGCTCATATTCACATCCTCCAAGATCTATTTTTTTTGTGGAACCCGGTCAGTATCATTAATCACAGCCGCAGCTATGACATGGTCTACCGTTTGGGTTTGTCTAAGTTCAAATTTAATATCATCCATAAAATCTTTTCTAATTTCGTCTGGGTTCTTTTTAGTCGATGCTGACAATTCATGAATCCGCCTTTCAATATCAGCGTCATCCAAACTCAAATCTGCCTCTTTAGCGATTTGATCAAGAATGAAGTGTAGGCGCACTTGACGATCAGCGCGTTTACGAGCCGTATCTTCTAATTGCTTGCGCTGATCTGGTGGTAGCTGTTTAGCAAATTCAGCACCGCCCACCTGTGCGGCTGTTTCATTAAAAACAACTTCCTTTTGCCGACTAACCATATCTTCTGGAATGGAAAAATGGTTATCGTCGATTAATTTATCAAAAACTTGTCCGCGCATACCCTCTCTTGATTGTTGCTGAAAGTGACGTGCTAAGTCTTTGCGAATTTCTTCGCGCAATTCTGCCATATCTTTTTTGCCAAAACTAACGGCAAATGCATCGTCCAATGCAGGTAGTTCTTTTTCTTTAATTTCTAATACTGTTACTTGGTAGGTGAATTTATCTTTAAATGGGATTTCTTTAACGTCGCCAACAACACAGCCTAGCAATGCTTTAAAAAATGGGTCGTCATCTTTTCTATCCTGAATAGGTATGGGTGTTTTATATTTTTCACGAACAACCTTACCTTCTTTTTGCACCTCGACTTCAGCTTCCAGCACATCGCCATTACGGCATGGCCTAGCTTCAGTTATGGGGTTTAATTTGGCACGATTATCCAAAAGACCGTCTAAAGATGTCTTAATATCTTCCTCACCCACTTCAATGGATTGCCTATTGATCTTCAAACCTTTATATTTCTTCAATTTCACCGTAGGAGGAGTGTCAAATTCGGCCAAAAAAGTCATTTTCTGCCCGCGTTCAAACTTAACCTTAGTAACGGTTGGTTGGCTCATTGGCTTAACGGCTGCTTCTCCAATAGCTCGAGAATAAGCCGACGAAATTAACGCATTCGCAACCTCTTCTTTTGCATGTGACTCATAATCTTTTTCAATCATTTGCAAGGGGACTTTGCCCTGCCTAAAACCTGGCATTTTAATTTTTTTCTGTATCGTTTTAAAAGCCTTTTGATAGGCTTCTTCTACCAATTCAGGTCCTACTTCAATATCCAGGGCATGCCTGCAATCTTTAATCTTCTTCAAATTCGTCTTCATTGCTCTCATCCACTATTTTAATTTTATCGTTGCGATGGTCTTTTATTTTATCATGAAATTTTCGTAATTGATTTTCCATATTACTTAACGCTATATCAAATGCGGATTGCATAACTCGATCTGTTTCAGAGGCAGTCAAACGCAAGTTTTTACCAGCCAAGACGATTTCAACTGTTTTATTTAATTTTTCGTCTGAAAAAACTAAGTGTGCAGACTCAATCTTTAAATTAAATTTATCAATTTTATGCATTTTTTCCAATGCATATCCCTTCAAAGTATCTGGAACAGAATATGGGTTACGTCCACTAACATCTATATTCATATATATTCTCCTTAAATCGAGTCTGCGCAATAGAATAATGCATAATTTTGGTTCGAAATTATGCGCTAAGAATTGCATAGTGTAGCACATCAAAAACTAGCAAACAATGGGCGAGATTCGCCTACTACATTTGCTCAAAGATTAGCATTGAACGGCCAGCCTTACATCGTAAAGTTGTCACCCAAATAAAATTTTCTAGCTTCCTTATTATTGAGCAATTGCTCTTTAGTCCCGGATACCAAAATTCGACCTTCGGCCATAATATAAGCCCGGTCAGTGATTGCTAGAGTCTCACGTACATTGTGATCTGTCAGCAAGATTCCAATTCCCCGGTCCTTCAAATCCCGGATCAAGTCTTGGCACTCATTAACCGCTATCGGATCTATGCCAGAAAATGGCTCATCTAACAATATGCACAAAGGATGCGTAGCCAAAGCGCGTGTGATTTCCAAACGACGACGTTCCCCGCCCGAAAGCGTTACCGCTTGAGACTTCCTAAGCGTTTCAATTTTTAACTCGTGCAAAAGCTCTTCCAGACGCCTTTTGCGTTCACGGTAAGAAATGCCAAGTGTCTCCAATACGCACATAATATTTTGTTCAACGGTCAAATGCCTAAACACAGATGGCTCTTGCGACAAATATCCCATGCCATAATGTGAGCGCTTGTACATTGGCATTTGAGTCACATCTCTATTATCAAAAGAGACGCGGCCCACTTCAACGGGAACAATACCAATTGCCATGTAAAAAGAGGTGGTCTTCCCGGCGCCATTCGGACCTAGCAAGCCTACAATTTCTCCACGATTAACCGAAATATTAACGCCCCGCACCACTTCACGATCGCCATATTTTTTTCTAATATTGTGAGTTTCTAATAATGCCATATTATAATCCCTAGATTAATTAAGTGCTGTGCCGGCGCGAGTCTCAAAACGAGACGCCTAACGCCGGTGAAGCTAGAGCGGAACCGGCCTACGCGCTTCTCGCAATGACATATCATCATCACTTTGTGCTTCACCAGATAATGCACTTTCAGCTTTGCTTTGCTTTTCCACTGAAGACGTTTCACCATTGCTAAAGGCTTCTTCTACTGATGTGTCTTCATCGCCGCTTTGGGCTTCCAGCGTCGGCTCGTCGTCATCCATGTATTCTTTGTATTTTTCAGCGGACTCAGCCGACCGAATGTCAATTTCTGGAGCGCCCTCTAAACGCACAGAACCCGTGCGTGTATCATAAATAGCCTTGTCAGAAAAGGTGACGTCTTCACCCCTGCTGATTCTAACATTTCCGGACGCAACAACAGAAATTAATTCCTTTTTCTTGGGGTCAAAGTAGCCATCCATTCTATCAGCGGACACGGCACCGCGCTCATCCAAAATCCAAACATCGCGATAGAGAGCCACTCGATTCTCATCATAAAATATTTTTGCTGGCCCATAAGACGTCACGATCGTACCCGAATGGATCATCATTCTAATTTTTCGATTAATTTGAACAAATTTATCATTCACGACACCCATTGATCCAGTTCCTTGAATTTCTACATCCTTATGCGTAATGACAACATCTTGATTCGTGATGAATCTTGATTTTTTTGATTGCCACAGCACTTTATCTGCCTTAACATCGATTTGCTTTTCCACGCTTAGCAAAACATTCTTTTCAATAAAAATATCGCCATCGTCTAAAATGTGGGCGGAATCACCAACGAGCTGCCAAGCCTGCTCTCCCTCATCATCAAAACCCTCCAATTCAAAGCGTTCCAAGACTTGGTTTTCGACCACTTTTTGGTTTGGTATGTACGTTGTATTCTTCCAGGATAGATTAGCCGAATCGCCGAAAAATGCCGTCTTAACAACCGAGCCCAATATGACTGCCAAAATTAACCACAAAAGCAGTTTCTTCAGCATGTTGACCGCAGTGTCACGATATTAGCATGAGCTCTCAAAGCGCTACGCATCCAAATAAACACCGCACACTTCGCTCCATTTACCTCGACCTCGAATGAGCATGTCTGTCACTTCCCTAACAGCTCCTCGACCACCACTCTTTTGAGTAGTGTAATGCGCTATCTGCTTAACTTCTTCAACCGCATTTTGAACCGCTATAGCAAGTCCGACATACTTTAAAACAGGTATATCAATCAAATCATCGCCAATATAACAAATCTCTTCCAAACCCAACTTATAGCGTGATGCTACTTCCATAAGGCTTTTCTTTTTATTGGTGCAATTCTCAATCACTCGTTTAATGCCCAGCTCTTTGGCCCTACGCCGATTCACAGCGCTTTTTTTGCCACTAATAATAACGCTAGGTATGCCAGCTTTTTTTAGCAGCACCAACCCCAATCCATCCTGTATATCAAAAGCTTTAATTTCGTCACCATGATTACCGTAATAAATACGGCCATCGGTCAGGACGCCGTCTAGATCTAAAGCCAGTAGGCGGATAAGGGAGGCTTTTTTGTGAATATCAAAATTCACGATTGATGCACAAAACCGCGGGCTAATAAATCTTGAATATCAAGCAGGCCTGTAACACAACCCGCTGAATCAACTACGGGCGCTTCATCGATTTTGCGGCGACGAAACAATTCCATGGCTTTAAAAACTAATAAATTTTCGTGAAGTGACATGGGTTTCTTTGTCATGACTTTTTCTATTTTTAATTGACCTAGCTGAGACAATTCATTCAAATGTCTACGTAGATCCCCGTCTGTGAATATGCCTACAGGTTTATTTTGTTTATTAACCACGGTCACACTACCTGCTCTTGCCGTAGTTATTTTTAACAAAGCCGTTTTAACACTTGTGCCTAATAGCACGCAGGGATTCGCTTTGCCTTTGCGCATGACGTCACCTACTGTGATTCTTAAGCGTTTTCCCAATGAACCGCCTGGATGCAATTTGGCAAAATCTTTTTCTTTAAACTTTCTTTTGTGCACCAAAGCCATAGTCAATGCATCTCCCATGGCCAACATGCATGTTGTGGAAGCGGTTGGGGCAGCATTCAATGGTTCAGACTCCTTTTCAACCGACACGTTTAAAGCAATATCGCAAGAAGTGGCTAATGTTGACTTGATATTACCAGCCAAAGCAATGGTCTTTGATCCAATGCTCTTCAGTAAAGGTAATAGCTTAATAATTTCTTCCGTCTCGCCGCTATTAGACAATAAAATCACAACAGATTGGCTGGTCACACGACCCAAGTCACCGTGCAATGCATCGGCGGGGTGCAATGTGAATGAATTTGTGCCTGTAGAGGCCATGGATGCAGAAATTTTTTGAGCTACAAATGACGGCTTGCCCATACCGATCAAAATCACAGGACCCTTTGAACTGTATATTACATTAACCGCCCTGGTGAATTTAGCATCCATAAGGGATGTCATGCGCACAATGGAATTCGCTTCATGTAATAAAAGTTTCTTTGCAACCTTAAGCGTCATTCTTGGATTGCCTTTTTTATGCGATTTAATTTTTGGACTAAGGCTTTAACAGATTCTAAAGGTAGGCAATTAGGTCCATCACTCAAAGCCTTATCGGGATTTTCATGCACTTCCATAAAAACACCATCAGCACCCACCGAAACAGCTGCCGCTGCCAAATAAGGTGCGAAGCGTCTGTCGCCACCGGATGTTTTGCCCAAGCCGCCAGGACGCTGAACTGAATGTGTCGCATCATAAATAACAGGACAACCCAACTCACGCATCAAGACAATCGAACGCATATCACCAACCAATGTGCGGTACCCGAAGCTCACGCCTCGTTCAGTTAGAATGATTTTATCATTACCCGCAGACCGAACTTTCTCAACCGCATGAACCATGTCCTCAGGAGCTAAGAATTGGCCTTTTTTGATATTCACAATTTTTTGGGTGCGCCCGCAAGCAACTAACAAATCTGTCTGACGACATAAAAAAGCCGGTACTTGCAAAATATCTAGAACTTCCCCGGCCATTTCAGCCTCTTCGGCGGTATGCACATCGCTCAAGACGGGTATTTCTAATTCTGTGCGTATACGGCTCAGTATCCTCAAGCCCTCTTTAATGCCGGGGCCCCTAAATGAGTCTACCGACGTTCGATTGGCTTTGTCATAACTCGCTTTAAACACAAATGGTGTTTTTAAATCTGCGAATATTTCCTTGAGCTTTTTAGCATGCGTGAATGCGCTTTCTTCCGACTCAATCACGCAGGGTCCAGCAACAAAATTCAGGCCATGGCCCTCTCCAATGGAATTGCTTCCTATCAAAACTGGCTTAGCTAAAGTTGAGTTGGGCATAATGCTTAAGATCTCGTTTCTTTTTGAAAGTTTATACTGGCTTTAATGAAATCGGCGAACAGTGGGTGTGGCTTATCTGGCTTGGATTGGAATTCGGGGTGATATTGGCAAGCGACATACCATGGATGATCCGCTAATTCGACCATTTCAACAAGTCGGCCATTAGGACTTGTGGCCGAAATAATTAATCCACTTTGCTGTAATTTGACCTTATACTTATTATTAAACTCATAGCGATGCCTATGCCGCTCATTGACGACGTCCTTCTTATAAGCTTTGCGCGCTAGAGTTCCGGCCTTTATATGCGCCGGATATGACCCGAGTCGCATAGTCCCGCCTTTATTAACAACATTTTTTTGCTCTTCAAGCAAACTAATTAGTGGGTATGGGGTTTTCTTATTAACTTCAGTCGTATTAGCGTTTGCAAAACCAGCGAGATTTCGACCAATTTCAATCACCGCGCACTGCATACCCAAACATATGCCAAAAAATGGGATCAAATTCTCACGTGCATATTTAGCTGCTTTTAATTTGCCTTCAAGACCACGATCGCCAAACCCGCCCGGAATCAATATGCCGTCCAACCCGGCGAATGCGTCCAGCGGGTTAACGTCATCCATGCAAGTTGCATCCATTTTGACAATATCAACGCTAGCATCATTAGCTATACCGCCATGTTTTAAGGCCTCATAAATAGATTTGTAAGCGTCTTGTAATTCTGTGTATTTGCCCACAACGCCTATACGAACCCTATGTGTTGGCTTGAGGATTTTGGCTATAACTTTTTTTCGCCAATCTGACAAATCGGCCTTTTTACACTTCAATTTAAGTAAACGCACCACTATTTTATCCAAACCCTCTTTTTCTAATTCAAGAGGGACTTTATAGATATCATCCACATCCAGGCATTCTATAACTTGCTCTGGGTGCACATTACAAAACAAGGATATCTTTTGCTTCAATTCATCTGATAAATGTTTTTCAGTACGACACAATAGAATTTCGGGCTGAATACCAATTTCTCTTAATTTGCCTACGCTATGTTGTGTTGGTTTGGTTTTGAGTTCAGATGCAGTCTTAATATATGGAATAAGCGTTAAATGAATATCGATAGCATTGCCTTGGCCAATTTCGAGGCGAAATTGCCGGATTGCTTCAAGGAAAGGTAAGGATTCTATATCGCCTACGGTGCCGCCAATTTCACAAATCACTACATCAAAGGCCTGCTCATTGTCAACGGCTCTTAACGAACGTTGAATTTCATCTGTGATATGTGGAATAACTTGAACAGTGGCGCCCAAATACTCACCTTTACGTTCTTTGGCTATAACAGAGTTATAGACCCTGCCCGCGGTGATATTGTTAGCCCGAGTAATGGGTGTTGATAAAAATCTTTCATAATGGCCCAAATCCAAATCTGTTTCAGCCCCATCTTGAGTCACATAAACCTCACCGTGTTGATAAGGGCTCATTGTACCTGGGTCCACATTCAAATAAGGGTCACATTTTAATATGGTTACTTTTAAACCACGCGATTCGAGCATTTTACCCAGTGCCGCAGAAGCGACACCCTTACCTAAACTAGAAACCACACCGCCTGTTACAAAAATGTACTTAGCCATCTCACTCCTCTAAATGCACTGAGCCTCACCGCAGAAGCTACGTCAGCTCCGTTCTTTTGCAATGAGACTCCAATGTCATACGATTTTGCTCAAGTGTCGCAAGGACACTCAGAAATACTTCACTCGTCAATCAGCTGATTGTGCCGATAAAATCTGTCTCGCTTTTTCCAAATCAGCTTCAGTGTCAATTCCAATGGTTTCAAAAGTCGTTTCCACAGCTTTGATTCCATAGCCGTTCTCTAAAGCTCTTAACTGTTCCAAGCGTTCACCCTTCTCCAAATAAGAAGGCGGAAACTTTTTGAATGTGAACAAAAATTCTTTTGTGAACGCATACAGTCCTATATGCTTATAAAATGATTGACCTTCTTTTAGCAGCGTAGGGATTGGTGAACGTGAAAAATACAAAACGCTGCCCCTATCATCCACGACAGCCTTAACAACATCTTGTGACAAAAACTCCTCACGTGAAGTTGACTTTTTGATCACGGTAGCCATGACCGTGTCGGGATTTTTATGCATAACCGAAACCAAGTCGTCTATCATTAAGGGGTTCACCAATGGCTCGTCACCCTGGATGTTAATGATATAAGTCACGTCCATTTCGTTCACAACTTCGGCTAAACGATCTGTGCCCGTAGTGTGATCCGTTGAGGTCAAAACAGCCTTGCCGCCAAAACCCTTAACAACATCCAGAATAGATTTATCGTCGCAAGCCACAATAACTTCATCTAAGAGATGGGACTTGCATGTCTGTTCATAGACGTGCTGAATAACTGGCTTGCCACATAAATCCATCAAGACTTTTTTAGGCAAACGTGTTGATCCTAAGCGTGCTGGTATAACCCCTATTGTTTCGATTTTTTTATTGCTCATGAGATCGGATCACACTTTTCATTTTATCTAATAGCTCGTTTTGAGAAACTGTCGCCGTGCCTAACTTGCCCACAACAATGCCTGCCGCACAATTGGCTAAATGTGCTGCCTCAATTGGCATTGCTCCACGAGCTAATGCTAATGTGTAGGTTCCAATAACCGTGTCACCTGCACCTGAAACGTCAAATACATCTTGTGCTAATGTAGGGATTTTAACAGGTTTAAATCCTTTTTGAAAGAGGCACATTCCGCTCTCACCCAGCGTTATTAAGACTTGTTTACACTTGAGTATTTTAAGTAATTTGGCACCCGCTTTTTTAAGACTTACATCATCCTTTATATCGATTTGAGCCAAGGCTGAGGCCTCATGATGATTTGGGGTAATTGTAGTCACGCCCTTATAATATAGTAAGTGGTCGTCCTTGGGGTCAACCGTTATAATCTTATCGTATTTATCAGCAAGGTCCACAATAGACTTCACCAATTCAGGGGTGATCACACCTTTTCCATAATCTTCAATACATATAGCATCTACAGATTGAATGCGCTTACGGATAAAACTTAAGACTTTATTTCGCATAGATGCCTTAAGCGGCACCAATTTCTCTCTATCAATACGCACAACTTGTTGTTTGTGAGCTATCACTCGCGTTTTGAGAATAGTGGGGCGCAGAGGGTCTTTGACCACGCCCGTCACGCCAATTTG
>JBLINS010000032.1:0-25667 GCA_047639455.1 Candidatus Omnitrophota bacterium | reverse complement strand
TGGACAATGCCTTCAAGACGCTCAAGATCTCTAAACATCAAATCCCCGCGTTTATAAGGCGTTGCGCGACGGGCCGATCCAATAGTGAATACTTCAGGGTCAAAATCTTGATTCATTGTCTCCTTAATATATTCCACAAGCTTACCTTTAGCGGCTTGATGGGCTTGCCAAATATCTTCACGTGGAATTTTGAGCGCAAAGCGCAAAGCGTAATTGTCTAATCGCCAGCCTGGAATGTGTTTATCAAAAACCGCACTCATATAGGGACTGGTCCAAAAACCTGCATGAATGCCATTAGTTACCGAATCAATCGAGTGATTTGGAAACATTTCTCTAGACACTTCACCATGCTTCTTAGCCACGCCATTGATATAACGACTCAAATTCATAGCCGTGAAGGTCAAGTTCAGCATACCCTCATGACAAAATGCATTGTCCATCGAACCAATCTCGTCGCGATGTAAGACTTGATTAGCTAAGTCCAATGTGAATTTGTCATGTCCAGCCGCGACAGGTGTATGTGTGGTGAATACACATAAATCACGCACAACTTCAATGTCTTCTTGCTCTAAGTGTTCACGGCCCTTATGTGTTGCGACTTGGTCCAAAAGCTCTAGAGTTAATAAAGCTGCGTGGCCTTCATTCATATGAAAACGCTCTATGGAGCCATAACCCAAATTACGTAGCATGCGCACTCCACCAATGCCCAGAATTTTTTCTTGGGCCAAACGATAAAAATCATCCCCAGCATATAAACGATGTGTTAACTCTCGATCAGACTCATTATTTTCGGGTAAGTCTGAATCCAAATAGATAACTGGCACCTTATGTCCAGCAACACCCTCAACATCATAACGCCAAGCACGCACATAAACATGCCGTCCGTCTATTCTTAATGAAATACGATTGGGTAATTCAGTCAAATAATCGCTGGGTGTCCAATGATCCTCTTCTTCTGTTTGCCAACCCGTATCATCTATTTTTTGATGCAAATAACCCTTGCGATACAAAAGTGTCACAGCAACCATAGGTAATGCCAAGTCAGCAGCTGACCGAATTGTGTCCCCTGCCAAAATACCAAGCCCACCACTATAAGTTCTAATATTTTGATCTAAGCCAATTTCCATCGAGAAATAAGCAACTTTGGTTTTTGCCGCTGGAGTATATAACATAATAAACCTTTCTATTCTGTGTAAACAGGTTCAAAAAAATGAACTTGCCACGGCTTGAGTGAGAGATATAAGCCTTGTTCTCTCAACTCATCACCAGATCTTTCATAAATTTCATTATTTAATTGATCGCGTATAATTAAACGCTCTAATTCGCCAACTTCATCCAATACATCCGCTCTGCCGCAAGACTCAATAGCTGACCAATTAATAGCAACTAGACGCCAAACTTTAGCACTTTTCCACACCCAAACCAACAAGTTTTGGTGTACACGACTCTCTGGCCATGCTGCTTGCACGTCTCGTATTTGCCAATCACCACTTCTAAAAGCTTCTTGATTAGTGAATTCGTGTAATGCACCATAAAATTTTTGCACATCGCCGTCAACAGCCTGGGATTCAAAATGCGCCATTTGAACCGGAATATGATGTATCTCACCTTTCTCTTGACCATCATGACTAAGCCATATACCAGGCAATGTAGCCATAATAGCGGCAGCAGCTAATGATTTTTCCTTACCAAAAGCCTTGATTGCTCGAGTTTCATCATGGTTCTCAGTAAAATGAACGGACTTACTAATCGTCGTCTCAGACAAACAATCTAAGTGTGCCCGCAATATAGAAGCATCTCCCTGTTCCAATAAATCATATAACGACTTGTCATAGCAATAATCAAAGCCCAATTCGATGAGTTTGTCTTCCATATCCCAATAGCTTTCGGCTATGAATTTAAAGTTGGGATATTTGGCACGCACGCCACCAATCACTTCATCCCAAAATTCTCGCTTGGGCTTAACGTCCGTCGGCAAATGTGTTTTCCACACAGATTTAAAAACTTGATTGAGTAATAACATAGCCATATCACAACGCACACCGTCGGCCACCTCGGCTATATGTAATAATTCTTGAATAAGAACTTGACGCATATCTGCTGAAAAAGCATTGATTTGAGCGGTATCCGTCCAGGGTGAAAAATAAGGGTCTTTGCCATGAAAAATAACGTGATCACCAGCAATAAACCCAATTGAAGAGTCTATTTCTCCATCATATTGCTTCACCGGCGTGCTAATAAAACGCTCTGGGTGAGTGAGCGTCCAAGGGTGGTCCATGGCCAAATGATTAGGCACAAAATCAACGATTAGTTGAATACCCGACCGATTTAATTTTTGGCGAAGTTTTTTTAAGTCTGACCACGTCCCAATTAAGGGGTCTACATCATAACCGTGGATGGCATAAGGAGATCCAGCAATATCTCCAGCTGTCCAACCAGGTAATAAGACATCATAAGTCTTTTGAAGATTAACGCATTCTAGAGCACATTGAAGTCCTGCTGGGCTGCGCTCCCATATGCCCATCATCCACAAATAATCAAAACCTTTAGACTTCAATAATTGCCACTGTGAGTCTGGGATAGAAGCTAGATCAACAGATCTTTCCAATTCAAAAGATAATTGATTTAAATATTGAAGTGTGTGAATTTCATAAAGCTTAAAGTAATTTTTCATAGCGATATATTGTACCCCAATCAACTTCACTAAACCATGCCAAGGTGCGTCACCACGTTAGCTGCTGGTAAGTCCTGTAATCCTGAGACATGCGGAACAACTGTCGTGGGTCCAAGCAAGTTCCGTCATCCTGGGCTGCGCGTAGCAGCAGCGTGAGGATCTCCCAGAAGCCGCGTCGCAGGATCCTATGCGTAGCAATGAAGAGTTTTTTGCTGTGAGATTACCACAGCCAAAAAACGGCCTCGCAATCAGACCGTGTCATAACGTACCAGCACCGTCATTGCGATGAGCGCGGTAGCAGCGAAGTGGCAATCTAAGACTAATATCTAATCAACTTTATTAATATTCGACACCTGTTATCCAATGCAGCCCCAGATTGCCGCGTTGCTGCTCCGCGCGCCTCGCAATGACGCGGTTAATAAGCTTTATGACACAGTCTAAATGACGAAGTCTATAGCAATGGCGTTGTTCTTCGCCGTCTCAATCCAATTCACGGGTACACGCCCAGCGTGCTAACAGCTAAGACTCAATAGATTCGTATTTTTGTCTAAGGCCTTCGACTATTGTGGGATCAGCTAGAGTCGTGGTGTCGCCTAAGGCTTTGCCAAGGGCTATGTCCCTTAATAAACGGCGCATGATTTTGCCAGATCGTGTTTTGGGTAAGTCTGCTGAAAAGATAATTTCTTCTGGACGTGCAATCGCGCCAATTTTTTTGACCACATGGGCTTTGATTACATCCATTAAATCAGGCGTATTCTCAATACCTTCTTTGAGTGTGACAAAAGCGACTATAGACTCACCTTTGATTTCATGCGGACGGCTAACCACGGCAGCTTCTGCCACCGATAAATAATCCACCAAAGCACTTTCAACTTCCATAGTGCCTATGCGATGCCCCGAAATATTCATCACATCATCCACTCGACCCAAAAACCAAAAATAACCTTCATCATCTAACTTAATACCATCCCCTGGAAAATAAATATCCTTAGACCATTTGGACCAATAAGTTTCTTTATAACGCTCATCATCACGATAAATAGTTCGCAGCATAGATGGCCAAGGTTGTGTGATAGCAGCAAAGCCGCCGCCTTTTTCAACCACCGCCCCAGCCTCATTCAAAGCTTTGACTTCTATTCCCGGAAAAGCCATACCTGCTGAGCCTGGCTTAGTCTTAGAAACGCCTGGCAAGGTCGTGACCATAATCGCACCTGTTTCAGTTTGCCACCATGTATCTACGACGGGACATAATTTATGACCAATTTGTTCTTGATACCATATCCAAGCTTCAGGATTAATTGGCTCACCAACGCTACCGAGTAACCTTAACGAAGATAAATCTTTGCCTTTAATCCATTTCAAACCCCATTTCATAAAGGCGCGAATAGCCGTCGGTGCTGTATAAAAAATAGTGGGTTTATAGTCTTCAACTAATTGCCACAAACGACCCTTGTCGGGATAATCAGGTGAACCTTCATACATCATAACGGTTGCACCATTTGATAATGGCCCATATATTAAATAACTATGCCCCGTAATCCAACCCACATCAGCCGTACACCAATATATATCATCCGGCTTTAGATCAAATACCCATTGAGTTGTTGCATGCACGCCTGTCATATAACCGCCAGTAGTATGCACAATGCCTTTAGGTTTGCCAGTGGTGCCGGAGGTGTACAAAATGAATAAAATATCTTCAGCATCACAAACTTCAGGCTCACAAATAGGATCTGCCTTAGCCATGCATTCATGCCACCAAAGATCACGACCCGCTTGCATATGACAATTCGCTTCCAAATCATTGTTTAAATCACGCTGAACCACAATCACGTTTTGGATGGAGTCACATTGACTAGCCGCTTCATCCGCAGCTTCTTTAAGTGGGATATGCTTGCCGCGCCTATAACCATAATCAGCTGTGATTAGAATCACAGCCTCTTGGTCTTGTATACGGTCTCTTAAGGCTTCGGCGCTAAATCCGCCAAAGACAACAGAATGTATAGCGCCTATACGCGCTGCAGCCAAACAGGCCACAACAATTTCGGGGACCATGGGCATATATATGGCAATGCGATCGCCTTTTTGAACACCCAAGCCCTTTAATACATTCGCGAATAGATTAACTTGTTTATAGAGCTCAGCATAAGTCCATTGGACTTTGTCGCCCGGCTCACCCTCCCAAAGAATGGCTGTTTTATTAGCCAAGGGTCCGGCGCCCCCATCTTTAATTGCATGGCGATCAACGCAGTTCACACAAGCATTGATCTTGCCATCCACAAACCACTTAGCATGTGGTGGATTCCACTCTAATGTTTTGGACCACGGCTTAGACCATTCCAATTGCTTAGCCCAATCTTCCCAATACTTAAGCGGGTTAGCTGAGGCTTCTTTATATATAGCATTATCTTTAATATTAGCTTGGGATACAAATGCTTCGGAGGGTTCAAATTCGCGGGATTCTTCTAATAAAGCTTCAATTTGATTCTTAGCAGGTTCAGTCATTATCTCTCTCAATAATACAGTGTCATCCTAAGGGATACACAGCCGATAGCACAAATAGCCAGTCATCCTGAGACACCGCGGAGCAGGTGGCGTAAGGATCTCCCAGAAGCCGCGCAGCAGGATCCATGCGTAGCTATGAAAAGTCTCTTGCTGTGGGATTGTCACGGCCAAAAATAGGCATTCACTATCTCATGCCTGTTCGTTGCACGCCCTCCTTATTCGTCGGGCACTCACCCTCACAATGACGATGCTTTCCCAGTAATGCGTTCAAATATTAATTAAACAGCTCGCCGAATTTGTCTTTAATGGCGGCCGCGCCTTCAGACGCTTTGGTCTTCATTTGATTCATGGTGCTATTCTCTATTTCGTCATGAGCCATTTCCATAACGATTTTTTTCAATCCATCAAATGAAGGTTTGTCAGGTGTGCCACCTATATCAAAGGTTAGTTTTAAAGGGTTTTGTTTATTCAATGCCTCTATAATCGGTCCAATCACAAAACCCGTTATACTAAGCATAGAGCTCTTTGTGATCGTATGGTCTGTGATCGTTAAATTATTCTTAGAATCCAGGGCTTTTTCTTCAATATGACTTTTGGAATTCAATTCTAACAAACCTCTATCAAAAGCAATTGGTAAAGAATTGCTATATATGGGTCTAAGTTCTGCCAAGTCAAAGGCATGCAATTCCAAATATGAGTCGCAAACATTATCTTTGAATTCAATGCCAAACTTAAATTTGCCCGGAGCATCAGTTGCAAATTCACCCTTACCTACAATGCTATCGAATACAATAGAATTGGATTGATTAACTTCGAATTTTTTTAAGGTCAAATTCATTTTTTCAAAAGCCGGTAGACGTTGACCTGCATTACTCACAATAGCTTTGGCATTGGTGATTTTGACTTGCCCAACTTTAAAAGTAGCTTTATCACGTCCACCAAAATGGATGATACGACCCCGTTTCAATCCTTCAACTTCTGTATCTGCTGTTTTGGTTTGTTCCGCGTCTTTTTTGGCTTGGCTAGATCTATCTTTTTTTAGCTCTTTCTTTATCCAGCCAAATACTCGTGTGAACCAATCACTTTTGCCAAAATCAATGGCCTGTTTAAGTCTATCCATGGTGGTGACTTCTTCTACTTCACTGCCGTCTGCGGCTGTGAGTGCAATTGTGCCATCCATCGACTTATCTACGGATATTTGCATATCGTCTATATGTAAGCGCGATACAGCCATTTGCTTTTTGAGCGCGCTCCATATATCAATGGATGCAGTGATTTTTGACGCGGACATGATTTGGCGCTGCTCATTCTCTGCGTCACTAATGCTGACTTGCGTCAAATCAACCGAAAGAAGTATTGGGTGTACGCGAACAGATTTAAATTCAACCTTGGGATCAATATTCTTATTAATTATGCTCACAGCCATTGGCGCAACTAATGGAGATAATACATAAGCGCAAACGGAGTCCACAACTAATAAGCTCACAGCAACAATAATAATACCTTTGATATTTATGGCTTTAATCATTTAACAAACCATCCTGCAATAAGTTTAACAAAACGCATACTCATAAAGACTTGGACTACTTTCCACTTACCCATGCGTTCTTTGAGTCCATTGCGATACGCATGTACGCCTTTAATGGCTAACCAAAATAATACGGGTGCTAGTAAAGTAGCTAGTACCAATCCACCCAATACACGTGTGTGATTCAAATTCATTAAGGCTAATATAGGCGCATTCGTCAAACAAGCCCACATGCCCTTCAGAGCTTCTTGTGTCAATAGCCAATAGCCTAATTGATCAGCAAGTATATAAAGTCCAAGAGCATCAAATAATTTAATTAATGGAAGTAAGACTAGGGCGGCTGCACGGTTGATTTTGAATACAAAAAGCAAAAGAAAAAGAATGATGATATGTGTGGATTCCCAAGGAACTAGGCCCAAATACAAGCTATAAGCCGCACCTGCAGCTATTTCTTTAGGATTCACATTGCCTTGTAAGGCTTGGATTAGTTTGAATACGGGTTTAATCATTGGGGTATTCTACAGCTTTAAGCACCCACCTACAAGTAGTGATGTATATCACTTAGTCTGGAGTCGGTCGGAGTCAATAAACCTCATTATTACTTATTTCGCCTGCAGTTATTGATCGTAACTTAATTTAAACCCTCAACCTCAACCAAAGGAATGCAAACATAATTTTGTAAAACAATACATTCCTTAGGTGAGGCCTCAGGTTTAAATACGTCGATCAATAAAAGCATGCTCAACAAGTAATAATGCGGTTACATAACGCACTGCATGAATTTATGGGAAAAATATGCACTTTTTAGAAATAAGTCATGGCGAATCAGATAAGGCCTGATTCATGGCGCTATCCGCACCTACCCAGCTAGCGCTGGGCCGCCATGACAGTAAAGGGATTGGTGTCACCAAAGTGACCTACATGAGGCTAAATAAGGGTTTGTAATTCAACGTATCTAGACAACGTCATCCTGAGCGGCGCGAAGCAACTATGGGGCCTCACTGACTCGGCCCGCTCGTAAAAGAGTGTTCCTTATCCGTCGCACACTCACCGTGACGATCTCCCAGAAGCCGCGCAACAGGATCCATGTGTAGAAATGAAAAAACTTACGGGGTGTTACTTCTGTATTTGAAGTCTAATGGCGAATTGGTCGAAGTATTTTCTTAGAATAGGTTCTGAGGTCTTGAAGCTATTGTCGTTGTGGAAATAATCTAATAAAGATTCTCGCAATCGGGTCAATTCATTGATTCGAGGCAAACTCGTCTGCGCTGAAATGGTTAGGTCTATGAGTTCCATTGCTCGATTAAATGCCTTTAGACAATACTCTTCCCTATTCTTCTTGCGCCAATTCAGAGCGCGACTCACTTCACTACCGATATTAGCCAATTGTTCTGAAATTGACATCAAGCCCCAACGCCCATCAGCTAATTCTTTATGCTGTATTTCTGCTTTTGTAATTTTATTTTTTAATATCTGCATGATTTGGGCAGTCTAGCACAAAAAAATAATGGATAAGAATGGTCTTGTTTATGGTCGTCAGAGGAGTGCGAAGCAACAACGTGGCAATCTCAACTCCTAACAGTATACCGTCTTAACATTCTTCAACCAAGATTGTATATTTAAACTGGGAATATGCATTAGAGAATCAATTGCGCCAAAAATGTTTGAGTGCTCCCAATATTTAGCCTATCTCATTATAGTCAAGACTATTATGCGATAGGTCTTATTTTGGTCGGATTAGCTTAATGAACACCCATATGCGATAAACAGAACTTCTCTAAAGCAAGTAACGTTGTAGGATAGGGAGATTTTAGGGGTTTCTGAGGATAATGCGAGGCTAATACTTCATAGAATCGTGTGAGCTCTCTACGCCCAGCGGACGTGCAACAATCGATCGATAAAGCTAATAAATCCAGAGCCCTAGCTATGCTTTTTTGCATTTGATCTAAATCAGATTTAGATTCCCAAGAGCGAGCTCGATTAATTTCACTAGCAATATTACCCAATTGCTTAGCCATACTAAGTCTTTGCCAACGCTCTTTATCCATCATGCCCATCCCAATTTAGCAAATATAATGTCTTTCATCTTCAATTGGAGATCTTGGTCTTTAACTTCAATGTCTCTATTGCCGTCTCGTGGTCTGATATTTATAAAGGAGGTGTATTGAATTCTGTCGTCACCAAGTTTATCGGGATAAATATTAAATCCCCATAAATTAGACTGCTGTGAACCATGCTCCAATACAAGCACTTCAATATCTGCATGCAATTCACCGCCCAAACCAATGCATTGAGTATCAATATCCACAACACCCTTCAACATGTCGCCATAGGAATCGGCCATCAATTCGCGCATTTCACTGTCTGGGATTTGGGCATCAAATAAAGTGATTTTCATAATATTAAAAATTTTCTAAATTTTAAAAGATTTTCCAATAGGTTTGAAGCTTGATGTATCTTGAGCTTTGAGCTTGCTACGAATATTCTCAAAATTTCTGACAATATCTTGATCATAAAGACGTTCACCACAATGCAAACAAACCAATGCTGTCGTATTAATTATAGCAGTATGATCTCCACCCCTAAGTATTTTCTCAACTTTTTTTTCATGAAGCTCCCCTCCACATACAGGGCATTTATCAAAAGGTTTCATATCTTTTTCCTTTTTTTATGGTTAATCCAGCGATTGGGATCAGGGCGATAGACAGTTATAAGCACGGCAAATTTGGTTAGATCATTATATGCCCAAACACTATGGACAGGCTCTTCGCTAAACGTCTGCCCATAAATAAGACAACTAGGGTACGGTTTATCTTTAGAATAATCTTCAATGATTTCGCCCCATTGGGCAGAAAAATATATTTGATCAAGCGTTAAAGTATCTTCCAGAGCTTCTTCATGAGCATGGTCAGTAATCAGGATGTGGTTAGCTTGAATAGCATTACGAATATCTTCTATGTCTAACATTTGCTAATTGTAGCATAATCTTAATTCAATCAGTTGACACGAGGTTAATCAAATTTGAGGATAAATGGCGACATTCCAGTCAATTTGACCGTTTTATTGGCGGGAACACCGTCAATTGTCTGTAACGCAAGCGCTTGTGGATAAGATTGGGTAGTAAAGCCCTTACGCTCCTCACAATGACTTTATTTAGGCGAAGATTACGCGGCCATGCCGACTGTGGCTATAGCCGTGCGGACGGCTTGGAGGTATTGGCCGATTTTGACTAAGAGCGATTTGAAAGTTTGCCCAGGGCTATATATACCTCGGCGCAAACCAGCTAAGGCTTGAGGTTCAGACTCGAATGGCTCTTTTAGCATTTTATTAAAAATTCCAAATAAATCACCTAAACCAGATGTTGCTTGAGTGAATGCCAATCTTGCTTCGTCTACACCGGACTCGTCTTCAGGCACAATAGTCAAGAAAGCACGCACAGCCATGGTGATGGCATTTGCAAAACTGGATAGGAGGTGTCTGCGTTTTGCAGGCTCCATATTCATATTCACGGCATTAGAAGAACCGCCCTCTCCGTTTATCATCAAAACCACAGCCACATACTCATCACTATTAGGGTCTAATGGTTCAGAACTAATAAAATCATGATTCTCCCTAGCGGCTATCCATAAACGTCTTAATCCAATGGCGTTTGTAGGTAAGTTAGCGATATTCGCATCAGTGATATGAAAGACAGCATGTCCGTTCTTACCCCAATCAGATCTGGCTGAGTGTTGCATAATGGATAATAATAATTTGGCAGAAGCTTCACGTTCACTCGCTTTAGTAATACTTTTGAAGTCAAATAATCCGGCAACTGGAATACCAAAACCGAAGTTAAAATTAGTCTTACGTTTTTCATTCAGGGCGTTAGTGGCAGCTGATCCACTTATCAAGGCCTGTCTCAATTTTTCCGAGAGCTCTAATGAATCAACTACATTATCCACAGCTAATTGCTTAGCTTGGTCAGTGGCAGCAAAATTTGCTAAAGCTGCCGCCTGGCTGAATCGCGTGATCAATTGTCCTTGAACTCTAATTTCACGCCTACCAGATACACCATCCACATCAGCGATATAAAGCGCTTGATTACTCTCCAAAATAGCGTATTTGCCCACTTCAACTTTTGCAGCAAATAAAGTCAATAACTCTATCTCGGCTTCACTACGAGGAATATAATCCCTCGTCAGAATCGAATCCACTAAAGTGTATAGTGAAATTAGTTCTGGCTCTAATTCAGCCGCCTGATCAATAACCGCGGTTGTGACTCCAGACATGCGTGATGCTGTTTTGAGATTTTTGACAATAGCTTTAATGATAATGTCCATACTGCTGTCAGATGACAATTGAGAAACGTCGATTATGATGGACCCGTCTCTTTGAGGAACGTTAATAGTGGCCTTGAGCCCAGTTAATTTAGGCTGTGCAACCTCTACATTCTCTACAACTGTTAAATAATCAATCTCTCCTGCCAAAGCAGCATCGTAAGCTTGGATCAATATTTTAGTTGTCAAACCTGCTTTAGCTAAACTTTGTATATTAAACTCAATACGATCTACGGGCTCAACCTCAGCCTTAATCGTACTCCTAGATCGATTCTGGAGTTTTGTTAGGGTATTTGAGGCTTCAGAATACGTGGCTTGAGGCTCATTGGCTAATTCAGTGCGGAGTCTTATGGCAGCTTGCCTATTAACTGCTTCTCGCTCAACAATGATTTCAATCGTTGTGTTGATTTCTACTTTAATGGCTCTTAAATGTGCTTTGACAATTGATAATGATGTCTCAACGCCATAAGTCCCTTGACGAATATCTTTCAATTTCCATGTCGCTCCACTTCCAATTGAAGTCCGGTTGGCCTCGAATAGATACTTCTCAGAAAGTGAGCGCGTTCCGCCAATCAATTGAACAATAGGTTCAAGTCTCGCCTCATCGAATGTTATCTTCGCCATACGAGCAGCTCTTGCGTCTAAGAATGCTTCAAAGGCGTCAGCGAATCTTTGGCGGACGGTGCGAATACTTTCTTTTGCGCCAACGTTGGGCACATAAGCATTGATGGCAAAGGTGTCAGGTTGTGAGCGTTTGGAATCAATCACATAACTAGTTAACTCACGAAAGGTTTGCATGCGCTCATCAAAAAAGGTTAAAAATGCTTGTTCATTAATAGCTCCATCGCTAACTAAGTGCTCTTCACCTCCGCGAAATGCGCCAGTTTTAATATTGATTTCTAAGCGATGTCTCTGACGTTGTGCAAGCACGTCTTCTTCCACATCCAAAATAGCGTGAACATCAATTTCGAGTGGTTTATTTTGCCATGCGATATGTTTGCCCTCTATTTGTTGTAATTGCACAGGAGTTCTGGGAAAACCATCAAATATAATTCCATAGGCCGCATTATATTCATCAGAGTCGAGTATGGCGTTCACAATATTAATCGCCGTATTATCACGCATCATTTTGCCATCACTCATACTACGCAAGTCCTCAGCTGATACCAATTCAGCAAATGGTCTATATTGTGCGTCGCCTGCTCTTTCTTCGTTATCGGCTATTCGGTTAATGGCGCTAAAATAATCCCCTAGTACTAAAGAGACAAATTGTTTGTCTTGTGGCAAATGACTATTCAATTGTTCCCTAAAGCCTCCAACAGTCTCATTCTTGCCTGCACCCGGTGCGCCAAAGGCCGTTATTGTTCGTACACCACTATCCAATACCTTTTGAGCTAAAGCTTCTGACACAAATTCATCAGCAATCTCAGACCCATCCTTAGGATCTGCCATGCGTGCATTAGCAATTGGCTTAATTTCAACCGCATTGACTATGCTTAGATCGGATTTTTTGAATACATCAGATTCACCTTGGCCTGTTAATTGGCGGACGACTTCAATTAGGGCGCTGAGTGATCTATTATCGACACCGACGCCGGCATTCTTAGTTGCCGCTGCGACATGAGCGGAGTTGAAATAAAGTTTCGGATATTTGCCGAGTAATCTTTGACGTTCTTCATCCCCTGGCATGTCCACATCTTCATAGACATAAATCCCACGATCTAATAAATGTTCTAAAACATCTGTAGGTAATGTAGCGGGTCTAGAGGGGTTAATGACCGCCTTAAGGTCAGGGCTAGTAAAGTCATCTTTTGTAAAAATGAATTGTGGTTCTCCAGGAACATGCAAGAATACGACACTCTTTGAGAAAACGTCTTCCTTTTCTGCAGCCGTAACACCTGCAGCTGTTGCTGCAGCATGGTTTAATTTACTAGAATTGGCAGCAATATCTAATTCTACGTCTGCTAACTTAGCAAGTTGGTTTAACTTTTTAACCACCAATTTGCCTATACCACCATGTTTAAATATACCTGCACTCAAATTTTGTTTCACAGCTACTTCGAGTAATTTCTTAATATCTTCCAAGCTCATACCTGCAAATACGTCCTGCGCTCTTGTTTCAAAAGTGTCATTATCAAAATCTTCGCCAGCTCTATCGGCTAAAGCCCACTTTTTGACAATTTTGGAAAAATATTCTTTTGCTTGAATGGTTAGAGGGTCATCCGCGGTAGTTCCTACGGATATCTCATCACCGCCAGTAGCCTCAAATCCATTTACAACCTTTTTTAAAGCATCTAGCCAAAATAGAACAGATAGTTCTGCTACGGAATTCTCATTGCCCAAACTTTTAATCACCGTAATGCCATTGGCATTAGCGGCAGTATTGTCAATATTATCTGTACCCACACCCATGCGAATAATCGTTTTGACCCGATTTTTAGCAGCCATTTCAAAAAATGCTTCATAGCCTGCTGCATTTTTCTTAGCATTAAATGCATTTGTATTCGATTTAACAAATACAACCGCGGGTTTATAGCGTTCTATCAATGCTTGTGCTTTGGCTGGATCAGTTTTCTTACCAGCAGCATAATAATCACGTAAGACATCCACTGGTACAAGCTCTATGGTTAAACCTGTTGCTTGACTCAAAGCAACCAATTGTTCAGCATAATCAATATAGGTTTGGTCCTTGCCTGTAGTCTCATCTAATATCAATACACGTAAGACATTGGGGTCATCACTTAAAGCAAGTGCCTTTGCTTCTATATTGCTGATGAGTTTAGAAGATTGAGATAATAAACGTAGAGTTCTTTGTGCAATACGAATATTAGCACTTTCACTAACTGAATCTAATTCAAGTGCCGCCAATGATAACTTGTCATAAGTTGAGGCGATGGCGGTCAAAATTCTTGATGTACCAGACAATACACCAATACCATCTTCAGGCATTGACGCGATCGCGGATCGAGCCTCTTCTATCGATTTTACGGCCTCAATCCAATTTGTATTATTAGATTTTGCAGCATTAAGTCTACGCAATGAATCCAATAGATAACTATCCACGCGTGCTCTTTGATCAAGTAAAGGCGATAAAGCCACATCCTTAAGAAACGCTATTCGGCCAGGTCCGACAATATAGGTGGATTCAGTAATCTCACGCGCTATAACCCCAGCCATCGCTTGAACATGATGCAAATTAAGTGTAGCAGCACCTCTCAACTGTAATTTCAAGCCACTGGCTGTTGCCGAGCTTATGCGCAAGGATTGGACGGCTAAATCTATATTGCGTTTAGTCTTCGCTTCAATAGAGTTTATATGTGCCCTAACCACCTTTACGGCGACTTCAGTATGATGCCAGTCACGCACCCTCTCAATTGTAAATTCAGATTCACCAATTGAGCTTGCTATGTCAAACTGTCTTGGCTTGAAAGTATATTGATTAATAGAATCTCTATCGCCACCAATTAAGAGCCTGAGATCTTCTATCTTCTCTGGATCTGCACTCTTCGTTCTTTTTCGAACCATGCCATTCAATATTGTTCGAGATCTTAAAACCAATTGTTTAATGTCTCTTGTCCTGACTATATCAGCATCACGGCTTTCGCGAATCATCTCATCGCGCGCCGACTCCAAACCACTTAGAATAATGCGAATCTTTTGGTCTATTTCAAAATAGTTCTGAGCAGTTAAAAAATCACGCGCTTGTATGACTTGAATGATGTCGCCCAGTGACGCATCTGCTGCGCTCAAGCTACTGCCATATTGAGTTATTAATGCCACGCCTCTCACTCGCGCAACCAAAAGCCCAGATGCCTGTCTTAATTTATTTAGAAGCTGTTGCTCCGAATTACCAGCAAACCTAGCACCCCCAGCCATACGGGGCAAAGCTTTCTGCGCCTTGACTACATGACTTTTAACTAGACGTATTTGATCATTAAGTGGCCTATTCCTTGGAGGTGTTGCTATTGCATTTTCAAGAAATGCATTTAGTCTGTCTAATGCTGATTCGACTTCTTGCAAAGCAGCTTCATCCTCAGCTCGTGCTTGCGTTGCGGCTAATTCTAATTTACCTCTTATTTCATCTGTCCCCGCCCGATTGAATCCCACCATATGATTGGCTTGCCCCGCAACCAGAAGTGCCCTACTCGCCATTTGAATCTCCTCAAGCGCCAAAGCATAATCTGGCTCCGCCATACGGGACAAACCGGAAGTCATGGATAAATCGCTAATTTGTGTAGGGAGCGTGAAATAATTTTCATCTCCAGCGGCATCATCCACACCCAGTTTTCTAATGTGTTGGGCTACTTTGCGGGCTGTTTCTGTAGGCTCCTCAGCCAATGGGCGTACAATCCAAGTCTGTAAATTGGCTCCTTTACCATCATCACGCACAAAAGTGATTTCGGCTAAAACAAATCCTGGTTTTGAATCATCATATTCTTTAGTAGCTCGAATAGATAATATTCCAGCTACAGCAACAGTTCCTGTTTCTGTTTCTGTTTCTTGCGCAGGTTCGGCCGCTTCATCACGTTCAGCCTCAAACTCAGTAGGCACAATATTAATTGCACTAGAGTCTATGCTTGATGAATCCATTAATGCCATCACTCCTGCTTGCGAAGTGGGGTTGAAGGTCTCATCGATCATGCCCTTCCGAATATAAGTTATGAGCCTAAGAAAAAGTGTCGCATAGACAAAGGCTGTGCTAACACCACGCTCTGTTTGAAAGTGATGTTGCAAAAGTGGTAGATTAAAAAGCTCTATAGCTTGCTGTAAGCGCGCCTCTGATGTATCTAAATCAGTGAACCATTGAGCTTCATCTTCTGCGCGATTTCTATAAGCTTCAGGCTCCAAGAATTCTAGCAATTGCCCAAGCTGTTCATCAGCGTCTCTCTTAGAAATGGTTGGTTCGCCTCTACTTGTCACGCTGTCATAAAGATCATATTTAATTAATGAGTGCGTGTATTTAAGATCTCTAACCGCATAATCAAAGCTATTACTGAAACCAGGCATTGCATTAATTTGACCCAGCATATTCACAAGGGTTAGTGGGCGCATAACCTCAGGGTGACTTAAAAAGTATCTTAATGTGGCCAAAAAGTCATTCTCGGCAGTCTCATCAGACATAGCTTGTGCCTGACTAAGTAATGCCCTAAACACACGGACAGCCTCTCCATTAACCGTATTAGCATCAGCCTCATCCAATGCAAATGCATCCAGAATTCCAAGTATGCTTCGCCTTATATCTACATTGGTGAATACAGCTAAGAAATTGCTTCGGACATTCGCTAATGTCTGCTCGGTATCAGCTGGCGATGCGAGAGTCGTTGATTCAATAGTAGTTGTTCCAGAATTGGGCTTACGCAATCCATATGAAAGAGCTTCGACTTCACTTGAGAAATAACTACTTGTCAAACCATGTCCTTGATAATTACTTAATCTATCGTGTACTTTTTCATATAATACATAGACATAACCGCCGCCAGCAGCTTGCACTAATGTAGCGGGATACCAAGTACCTTCGTATTCAATCTCCACTTTATCACCAGGGTTAAAAACGAAGTCCGAATCATCGCGTGGAGCTATTTTTTCAGTAATGTCACTTAATTTAGCTACTCTGATTTCGGCAGCTTCATCACCAACACCAAGTAACATGTATCGAATATCATCACCTTCAATACTCAATACCAAACCCATATCACCACCCACCATAACCCGATCACCCACAGTAGTCTCTGTCATACGTGCTGCTTGTAATTGAAGGATGGTTTCTTTGACTGACTGTATAGGTGTAGTTATTTCTTTTTTCAGCCAGGCAGTTTGCATTTGAGCAACTTTAGAGTCGGCTGCATTAGAAGTATTCATGTTTGTCTCAATAGTGTTTATGCTTACGCTGGCCGCTGTCATAGCTCCTGCGGCCAAGTTGAAATTCTTTTCGGACAAGAATTCTAAAGCCTTAGTGAGATAGCCAATCAACGGCTTTTCATCCACTTTGTCATGTAAATATTGATTCAATTTCCAAGTCTGAAGAATGCTATCTATTTGTGATTTAATCTCTTCAGCGGCATAATCCACTCCGCCTAATTTGAAGTATTCAGAGCTAGTGAGTTCACGAATTGTTCCACTCAAACCCATTTGTTCATGTCTAAAAAAGGACTCTTTGTCGTCATGACGGACATAAATTAATGCTTCGGTAGGAAACGGATCAACTTCTTCAAATTGTCTATAAGCTACAAACTTATTGGCTGCACTTGCGGCGCTAATTTTGTCCAAAGCTTGAGACGTTTCGTCGTCTTTACCAGAAAGTGTTGCTACAATCGTTTGCCCCCTCAATACACCCGCCAATTCAACCGCATTATCGTATTTAGCAAGCCGCGCCGCGAGGCTGACCTCTGGTGAATCAGCTACTGTCTCAATAAAAGGTTCGAGTAAAGTCAAGGCTTCGCGGAGAGGTTGGTTGATTTGTTTGGCAACCCAAGCCTTGACCTCAGACGGTGGGGTTAGCCTTGGATTTATTGCCGCTGCAAAATCCCGGCTATGCTCCGAAAAATTGTATCGCTTAAGCGCAGATCTAATTTTGTCCGCTGCCGTTTCAAAATCCCGTTTCGTCGTTGCCTCAATAGCTAATTCCATATCATCATCAAAACCATGCATCGTCGTAGAATGAAGCATTTTCTCGGTTATCCACAAGCTAAGTATGGGTTTTAGTTTACCCACAAGCTCAATAGCTACATCATTCAGTCCAACTATGTCTTCATATTCAGATGCAGGAATTTCTATAATAGTGCCATGCCCATATCTTTCCGATTCAATATAGAAAAAATATTCCTTGCCGTCTTGGCGAAGATGGATGACATAATCATTTTTTTTAGACTCTATTCTTTGTACTCGGACAAAAATAGAATTATTCTCTAAATCGGTCGAAATCAAGTTATAAGCTTGAATGGATTCGTCTAATAAAATTATGTTCTCCGGAGCATTATCATCTATTGATTTGGCAAACAAACCTGTTTGTTCTGAAACAAACTGAGCTAATTCCCATCTCTCATCAAATCTGTATTCCGTCATCCTCGCAGATGTTTCAGCAGCCACCCACTGAGTGGCTATTGCATTGGCTTGCTCTAATCTTGGGATTATTAATGCTTTGCGTTTTTGGTATTGCTCTGGATTGATATAAAATTGCAAAGGCGCCTTAATTGCCTCTAAGGCATTTTGAATCGTGGCTTGCGCTGATTTATGATTATTAATTTGAACATATTTAATAGCCTGTTGCACAGCTTCGCGGAAAGTTAATCTACGTCTATTCCCAATAGGCTCACCCTCCAAATCGCTCGGAACTGTTGCTAAATATTCTTTCAAAACTTCCAATAGGCTCGTTGCCAATCCATCCTCAATCCCGTCAGGCGAAGCCATTCGGGATACCTCGCCTGGAGAATCAACCTCACTTAAAGCATTGCGCGTGGCTGCTTTTTCTATAGCTTGCAAGTCTTCTAAGGATGCGGCAGGATTATTATTTCTATTGAGAAGTCTTTCTTCTTCCCCCGGAGCAAACCCGCCTATTTCTTTAGCATCTTCAATGGCAGAAATGTTTTTCTCACGTTGCTGATTCAACAAATTATCAATGGCTTGGTCTTGCGCCATTCGAGCTGGATTGATGTCTAGCTGTTGGGCTAAGCGACTAATGGTCAGCGCTGGTTGTGACATCTTTGTTGCGGGGGATGCGACAGTGAGTGACATTTGATTGGTGGCAGATTGGCCAGTTATGATACTTAAAGGGGCTTTGATTATTTGATTAATGCCATTCATGACGGGCTTTAATTGGCCCAAAAGTAATTCTTCGTATTGTGCATGATTGGTTTCATGCAATACTTGTGGGGTTATAGCGACATAGGAAATATGGGCTTGTTTTAATAAAGCCTTGAGATTAGCTGTGTGATAACCGCCGGTGACTAGAATGGCTTTGTTTTGTCGGCTCTGATCCATTTTGGCTTTGATATTACGCATAAAGGCCAAGTCACGTGTATAGGTCAATTGATAAAAGGCTTCTATGGACGCCGCATCAATATCAATAGCTTCATCCAGCAATAAGGCCTGGTCATAATGCTTCTTCAATTCCATTATTTTTTTATTCAAAAAGCCCGTCATCACTTGAGTATTGTAATAAACCTTATTTTGTTGATAATCGCTAAACTCCTGAGGGGTGACTTGTAATTCAAATAATTTCTTCAGAAGTCGCGCATTATTACTCACTGTGAATAGCATTTGTTCATCTGTATTCTTGATTAGCGCCTGAGCAACTTTGGCTTCCAAGGCATGTAATTCATTCAAAACGGATTTGGCATTGAGCTTTTTGGCGTCGTCGCGATAGCTCAAGTATTTTTTGAATTGGGGGAATGCATTGATATTGGTTAATGTTTTTTCTTTGAGAAGAGCGTAAAAAGCTTGGGCTTGTTTATCATCATGCCCTTGCACCTTGGCTGTGTCTTGCATGGCTTGACGAATCATTTTTTGATCACTTGGGGATAATTGCTTAATAGCCGCATTTTGTTCTTGTGAGGCTTGATTAAAATCGATTTGGGATTCTTGTTTATGTAATTTTTTTAGGAATTTGAGTGAGTGGTAGTTTTGTAAGAAAATAGAGTTATTTGTGGCTAATAAGCTTAATTCTTTGAAGTATTCTGTGATAGATATTTTCTCGTCTTCATAATTATTCTTGAGATCATCAAAAGCCAGGAAAGCTTCAGAAAACAATTTATTTTTCAAAACTTGAGTAGTGCGGCTGATTTTTTGGATATACATTAAGGCGTCTTGGCGTTTTTCGGACACGGTTTTGTAAGTCAATAAACCTTGGTCATATAGCGAGCGGTCTTCCACACCCCAAAGCACAAAGTCCTGCTCCCCCGTTAAGCTCAAATACTCTGTTCCATGCAATAAACCCTTCCTTAATAAAGAGCGAGACACACGCTTACGTAAGCTCGAATCAGATAATTCCTTCAAATAACCTAAAGAATTGTCATCTTGCCCAGCTTCTGTGAAGACATATTTGACACCTTCTTCTTGAAGGATAAGGTCAATAGCCTTAGCCATATTCATTTGGCCCGAGTCATTGGCATGTGCGTCTTGCATGAGAAAAATGAGTTGATCACTACCTTTGGCTACATAAGAATCATCGATGAGGGCGATGGATTCAGGTAACTGCGCGCTTATTTTGGGCATAGCGGTGGCGTTGATTTGAAGAGGCGCCAATTCAGGCGCGGCGTAAGAAAGCTGTTGTAAGAAAAAAGTCGTGACTAGCGTCAGCGCTATACCACGCAAGGGCGAGTGTTTGAATTGACTACTATGCATTGAAATACCTCATTATTCCATGAACAAATAAAGCCCGCAATGGGGCTCCTAACCAAAAATTGGATATTGCTCACCCTTTGGGCGCCTAAATACAGATTCCACCCATTAGATAAATACTATAAAAGCAAGTATACTCGAGATATCTCAAAAATCAAGACCTATCAATACTACTTTTTTTATATGCTTATTAAGTCCATAACGTCGAATACTGGCAATGCGAGACGTCCAACGGCATTAATAGCTATTCGATACTTCCAGAATTATGTTGCTACACACTCTATATTCTGGGATAATTGAGTGTGATCAAATACACCGTACGCGATTTAGAAAAACCCATTAAAGCCACTCTCAAGCGTGGCAAGAGCATTCTATTATTTGGCGCCAGACAAACAGGCAAAACAACATTAATCAAACGCCTTGAGCATGACCTTTATATTTCATTAGCTGCGAGTCCCATTCGAATAAAATTCGAAAAAGATCCAGGATTATTGATTCGAGAAATTCAAGCACTTGAGCAGCCTAACTCCAAGAAACCATTAATCATTATTGATGAGGTGCAAAAAGTACCCGCTCTACTAGACTCTATACAATATTTAATTGACGAAAATAATGCACAATTCATTTTAACCGGATCATCGGCCCGTAAGTTAACCAGAGGCCCCCATATCAATTTATTACCTGGTCGAGTCGTTGTCTTAAGATTGGATCCCTATAACCTCTCTGAACATGAATCGATATCGCTTAACCACGCACTAATTTATGGATCTTTACCAGGAATTCTAGCCACAAAAAATAAGCATGACCGTGAGACCGACCTCATTTCCTATGTCGATACCTATTTAGAAGAAGAAGTTAGGGCCGAGGCTATTGTGAGAAATATTGGAGCATTTGCAAGGTTTTTGGAATTAGCCGCTTCTGAATCTGGGAATATCATCAATCTTCACAAATTGAGCACCGAAATTGGTGTCGCTCACACAACCATCAGTGCATATTATCAAATTCTAGAAGATTGCCTCATAGCCCATCGCGTGGAGCCAATCACCCAAAGCAAAACACGTAAAAAACTGACTAAGTCACAAAAATATCTATTCTTTGATCTGGGTGTAAGAAGAATTGCAGCCAAGGAAGGTATTCAGCTACCAAGACAAGCATTGGGTCATATCTTTGAACAAATGGTTGGATTGGAATTAATTCGGATGGCTCGTCTAAACGCAAACAATACCACAATTAAATTTTGGCGTGATCCAGGCGGTCCCGAAGTTGATTGGATTATTGAAAACAATAAACAATGGCTACCTATTGAGGTCAAATGGACAGATAACCCTCAGCCCAAAGACATTCGACACCTAAAAGTGTTTCTAAACGAGTATTCAAATACAGAAAAAGGCTATATTATTTGTCGGTGTAGTCATAGACTAAAAATGTCTAACCAAATCACGGCCATACCCTGGCAAGACATACCCACTCTTTTTAAGTAAATAAACAGTGTGGGTATTCTACACCATACCAACCACTGGCCCACCAAACCCTAATCGCCAGCATATTACACAAATATGTCACCGGCACTTTAGTCCCTAAGTAATAATCTCAAAAAATAAGACTATAATCAAACGTCATCCTAGGTATAAAGGTTTTATTTTGTTGTTTTTGAATGTTGTGGATTTTTTTAAAAGTTTATTGACAGTAAACGCAGGTCATTGTGAGTCGCGCAGCAGGCGTAACAATCCCACAGCGAAAGGCTCTTCTGGGAGATCCTCAGGATGACGGGCCAGTTAATGACATTTTTGACATATGCAATTTATAGGGAGTAAGAGATTTCGTCGGGGAGTTCGTTGACGTCTTCTTTTTGGTAGGGAAAGTATTCGGCTAGTCTTGAGCCTATGGTTTGAATGGCTTGGGATAAGCCTTCGGCGAAGCGGTCTTCTTTGAATTCCTTAATCATATCTTGCGCAATGCCATCCCAAAAACCGTTGGGCACCTTGGAATTAATGCCCTCATCCCCAAGAATGGCGAAGCGCTTGCTATGCACGCCTAAGAAGATTAAGACGCCGTTGTGTGCGTCGGTTTGTGTCATGCCTAGTTTCTCAAACTTCTCTTGGGCGTGTTTCATAATATCTTCACCCGCCTTGCGTTCCAAATGCACGCGAATTTCACCCGAAGTGCGCGTTTCGGTTTGGCGTATAGCCGCTTCAATGATTTCTTTTTCTTTTTTAGAAAAGAATAATATAGGGTCATTACTACGTATTATTTTCATTTACCAACCTCCACTCGCGCCACCACCACCGAAGGAACCGCCGCCGCCGCCAGAAAAACCACCGAATCCAGAATTGCCACCATAACGACCTCCACGCGAAAAGAGCATGGAATAAAAAGCGATTTTGAATATCATATTAAGAATGAATAATAGAATAGCAAACCTAAACCACCATTCCCAAAAAGAGTAATTCACTTGATAGCCTTTATGCGCGCTCAAATAACCTCGATACCGAAAGAAATCAATACAGAAGAAAACAAGCACGGCAATCACGGCGAGTATGCCCAAAACACGTGCCTGTGCTCGCATGGTGGCTATTTCTTCTGGGGTGAGTGGTCGACTTTGGCGCTGATTAGATCCATAGCCATTATTCCGATTGGGTTGGGCTTTATACTCACCCTGTGACGCCTGGATGAGGGCATTCACACCTGCCAAAACACCTTGATCATATTGCCCTTTTTTGAATGCTGGTGTGATGACTTGTTGAATAATTTGTCCAGCCAAAGCATCGGGTATGGCGCCCTCTAGCCCATAACCAACTTCAATGCGTATTTTGCGCTCTTGTTTGAATATAGTGAGTAAGACGCCATTATCTTTATCTGCTTGACCCGGCTTCCAAGCTTCAGCTAAGCGTATAGAAAAATCTTCTAGGGCTTCGCCCTCGAGTGACTTGAAGGTCGCGATTAAGATTTGATTAGAACTCTGTCTCTCATATGCGGCGAGGCCTTGCTCTAGTCGCTGACGCGTTGAAGAAGATAAGACGGATGCGTAATCCGAGACATAACCCTTAGGACGCTTAGGTATATCTAAGGCATATAGGGTTGATGCGGCCGATACGGCCATAAACACAGCCAGGGCTGTGACGAAAGAATAGCGAATCGTTTTGGGGTTTAAATGCATTTACTCGCTTAGAACTTCACAGATGGTGCTTTGGAAGCTCCGGCGTCGGCTTGAAAATATGCTTTTTTCTTTAAGCCCATCATATTGGCTATGAAGACATCTGGATAAGAACGGATTTGAGTGTTGAAGTGTCTAGCGATTTCATTGAACCGACGACGTTCTGTGCTAATTCTATTCTCCGTGCCTTCAATTTGAGTTTGTAAGGCCAAGAAGTTTTGGGAAGCCTTTAAATCGGGGTATTTTTCGGCCACTACCATTAAACGGCTCAGTGCCGAAGAAAGTCCGCCTTGAGCTTTCTGAAACTGAGCCATAGCTTGAGGGTTATTCACAATGTCAGACGTGATTTTCATTTGACCGACTTTAGCTCTAGCATCTGTGACACCCTGTAGAGTGCTTTTTTCATGAGCGGCATAGCCCTTAACTGTCTCAACCAAATTAGGTATCAAATCCGCACGTCTTTGATAAACATTCTCAACCTGCGCCCATGCCGACACAACACCTTCTTCTGCAGCAACTAATTTATTATGTATGCCGCCAAAAATCATAAAAAACAAAACAATCGACCCAACTACAATCCCTAAACCAATCAATAAACCTTTTTTCATATTTCTCTCCATTTGTAACCGTTATTGCAAACTACCGTCATTGCGAGGCCGTTTTGTGGCCGCGGCAATCTAGCTTAAGATTGTGCCCGTGCCTGGCCACAAAGCCAGGACACTAATGCCGGTGTAGCTAGGATGAAACCGGCCCACGTTGCAGCTACGCGCCTGCCTGCCGGCAGGCAGGCGCCTCGCAATGACAAGGCTTATGACGCGTGACTTTTAAAATACTAAACTGAGTGCGGCTAATGCTGCGGCCACTAATAAACTAAAGTTGGTTATTTTTTTTGAGGCTATTTTTAATTCAGCCTTTAATTTTTCATCGCGCACATCAGATATTTTATTATCCGTCTCTTGTGTACCTTGAGCGCCCAATACAACACAAACTTGTTCCCGCGCTTGCACTAAACATAACATAGCCATAAAAAATGGCAGCATTAAACCTAGGCGATACAATTTAGGTACGCCATAACTAATCATGAAATACAAACCAACCAAAGTCGCCACTAATATGGCTGCTCCCATAACCGTACGCCTTTGCACGCCACCTAAGCTAATATTAACGAGAGACGCATCAGTAGCTTTGTTGACCCCAAAAAAGCTATTGCCCCTACCCATCTGCTTCTTATAATAATCCACACATTTAGTGCAATAACCATCATCTGTTATCCACTGTGGGTTTTTCTTTTTAATCTCATCGACTATGTGCTCATCTGTATGTTTGTACAGAAGCTCCATATCTCTTTCCATCGTCTTACTACATGTGGGGCAAGTATAATTAGCCATCCGCATATTCTACCCCCGCATAGCCTCTAATGGTAGTGAATATTTATCAGTACGCGCCCGCATAATCACCATGTCCTCCATATCATGATTTTTTGACTTCATTTCATTGCTACGCATGGATCCAGTTACACGGCTTTATGACGATCTCCTACCAAGATGGTGTGAACATCATCTTGATAAACAGCACACCAGCACTGTGGAGTAATCTAATTCACAAAATACGTGAAAAAAGCATAAATATTCTGGACACGGTAATTATACCGGTGCCAGACGATGCGTAATTCTAAAAGACTTAAGGTGGCGCCTATACTGCAGCGGGCATCCTACACCGCCGCTGGAGCTCATGGAAGAGGAGAGCCTATACACCTGCGGTATTATATTATGAGGCGACCTGGATAAGATTTGGGGCTGTCTAAAACCTGTGGTTTTAGAAACGCCAATATAGAAGATGGGTTTAGGGTAAACTTTTAGACTTAGTCAAGCCCCTAAACTTAAATAGGCTACTTCCCAACTCCGCGACTCTAAAGCCGCAAGCTCCAGGCAAACCCCAGAACTATCCCGCAGTACTGCAAACTTTATAAAAACACAGAGCATGCGTATTTCGTATACATCCAATATCTTGTTGAATAAAAACTAGGCTTGCTTCTAAACTTTTTATGGGATACCTACAAACCGGCGCATCTAAAACCGCAGGATTTAGACAGCCTTTTAGACTCATCCAGGACGCCTCATAATAAGCACCGTAGGTATATAGGACCTCCTT
>JBLINS010000031.1:0-25800 GCA_047639455.1 Candidatus Omnitrophota bacterium | reverse complement strand
CCACAACACTCGCACCAAGCACCCAAAAGCTATTCAGGACAGCATTAAAACGCTTTCACATGGCCAAGAGTCCCGATGATTACACATTAGCTGCAGATACATTTAGAAGCATTGCCCAAATCCAACCTGATTGGACAGAATTATATAAGTACTTAGGCCAATGCCACGAAAAGGCCGGAGAATTAGGTGGAGCCATTAATAGTTATATGCTCTTTATCAGCAAAGACCCCAAAGCATTGGGCCAAAAGAAGCTTTACCTCCACACCGCTGACCTCAAATTCAAACTCTCCAAAGACCCCGATATCCTAGCTGGCCGCAAAAAAGACTATTGGCTCAAATAACTCGCTCTCAACCATTTTAACACCCCTGGGGTGTTAAAATCGGTTAGGAGTGGGTGCGGATAGTTTGGAGGCTATTGATTGAGATAACGGATACATTGGCGCCTAAGGCATAATTTTTAGCCCCTGGATAGACAACCCATATATGTTTGAGAGGTAGCGATTTTAACGCTGACTGAATAGAGCTTGTCATGCGTGGCGCATCTTGAAATTTAAATTCTACTCCGTATAAATTACCACTCTTTTTAAAAACCATATCCAATTCAGCTTGTTCGTGGACACCCCAAAAAAATACATCCTCATCTCGTAATCGAAGTGCGTGAATTACCTGTTCAAGAGCAAACCCTTCCCAAGAGGACCCACACTTTGGATTAGAGACGAGTTGTTGCTTGGTGTCTATAGTTAATAAGTTATGCAATAACCCTGAATCACGTACATAAATTTTTGGCGCTTTGATCAATCTCTTTTTTGTATTATAAAACCACGGGTGTAATTGTCGAATAACATATGTACCAGATAATATATCCAGATATTTACGGATCGTGTTGTGTGATAGGTTCATGCTCTTGCCTATTTCTGAAGAGTTGAGCAATTGTCCGTGATAATGAGATAACATTGTCCATAGTTTGCGTAAAGTCCGCGGGGGTATATCAAAACCTAGATTAGGAATATCTCTTTCCAAAAAACTACTAATAAAATCACTTCTCCATTGAGTTGAGGTGGCATTATTCTTAGCTAAAAATGAGCGTGGAAATCCACCTCGAAGCCATAAGTCATTGGTCTTAGTTTTTTGAACTTCGTCCAGACAAAATCCACCAATTTCTATATAGCTAATACGGCCAGCAAGTGTTTCCGAGCTTTGTTTGATTAATTCACGGGAGGCGCTACCTAAGATTAAATACTTATTTTTTTTATTATTGTCTAATAGCACACGTAATACTGGAAAGAGCTCCGGTGATCGTTGGATTTCATCGATAACGATTAAACCATTAAGAGATTCGAGTGCGATTAGCGGATTATCTAACTGCGCTAAGTCTTGAGGGTTTTCTAGATCAAAAAAATGAACTTTGCGTTTTTGAGAATTTAGATATTGCCTGGCTAAGGTCGACTTACCACATTGCCTGGGTCCAAGAATTGCGACCGCTTGCGATGAATCAAAACGCTCTTTAATAGTTTGTAGCTGCTGTCTTTGTATTATTGCCATGGACCAAATATATCATGAAAATTGTAACAGAGCAATACAATTTTCATATACAGATAATGCATATTCTCGGTTTAATTTTGCTTGGACGTAATGCTTTGAGGGGTTGACATTTGGGTGTGGGTCGGGCATACTAAACCGACTGGACGGTATAGTCTTGTTTAGAGAATGAATCAAAAAAATTAGGGTAGAGAATATAATGACACAAGTTGCCGATAAACAACCCACTAAGATACGCATATTGGAAACATCTAAAGAAATGATGTTGGAGAAGGGCTATACAGCGACTTCGATTGACGATATATGCAAGTGCACAGGTGTGGCTAAGGGTAGTTTCTTCCATTACTTTAAGAATAAAGAAGAGCTGGGTAAGTCTCTAATTCAATATTTTTCTGAGCAAATGAAAGTTAAGTTTGAGAGTATGATGAGCCCTATAGCTAAGGATCCTTTGCAGCGCATCTATGCCTTTTTGGATTGCGTTAAACAAATGGCGAATTCACCCGAAGCTAAGGGGTGTTTAGTGGGTACATTAGCGGCTGAAATTCACCAAACGCATCCAGAGCTAAAGCAGGCTTGTAGTGAGAGCATGTGTGGCACATTGAGCTCATTGAGGGCTGATTTTGAGGCCGCTAAGGCTCAATATGTCCCTAAATCAACTGTGGATACGTCCAGTTTGGCTGAATTGTGCTCATCAGTGATGCAGGGCTCATTTGTTCTATATAAGGCTACAGGGAACAATAAAATGCTCAAGAGTAATGTGGAGCATTTGACCAATTACATTAAATCTATATATGAAAAATAACCTTTTTTTTGGCCAAAATATAAACCGAACAGTCGGTTTAATTCAATAACAACAACCTAAGGAGACAATCAAATGTCTAATAATACAAATAATGAATGTTCAACTCAAGCAACTCAAACTGAAGGTCAATGCGCTGTAGAGCAATCGGTGAATAAAACCTGTTGCCCCATAGAGCAATCCGTCAAACAGTGGAATGGGGTCTTTTTTCAAGCTATGAAAAATGCTCAAACCGATATCTTAACTGAAAAAATCAAAAAGGCTTGGGGGCCGATGCTCGAGCAAAAAGCAGACGCCGTGCTCAAAAGCATGTCCGTCCAATGGGAAACAACCATCGACCAAGCCAAAGCTCAATGCGAACTGCGCGAGACATTCAAAGACATAGTCACCAATAAGAAATAGGAAGAGACAATTTGATGACGTCATTGCGAGGAGCACGCAGTAGGCGACGTGGCAATCCCAGCTTAGATTGCCACGTCGCTACGCTCCTCGCAGTGACGTATTTCATCTCAAGCGTTAACTAAGAAAGGAAAGCTAAATGCCAAATTACACATGTCCCATATGCGGAACCAAAACCCAGCGTGACGCATTTGTCTTTCTCAAGCATGGGCACACTCACATTGTGCAGGAGGTTTTGAGGCAAAGGCCTCAATTTGTGCGCACAGACGGATCCACCGTTCACGTTGAGCAATACATTGCCCAACAAATGCACGTAGGTAGAAATTAGGAGAATGAAATGAATGCAACGCTTAATGCGTTGATAATACCTGCAATAATTAATATCTTAATCGGGCGCGCTCGCGCGATTGATTCTGAATGATTTTGTAATTATGTGAATCCATTATTAAATTCCATCATTCAACTCTTTTAAGCGCAAACTTTGATTTTTACTAGCGATGATCATTAACGCGGCAGTTAGAAAAGAGTGCAACACGGTTGCTATTACGATGCCTTGAATACCAAGCCACATCACCCCAACTAAATTTAAGAGTATATTTACGCAAAACCTTATGCTATTGATTTGTAGCAAAGTACCGATTTTATTGTATACCAAGTAACATCTGGAATAAGCGGTGATGGCTACGCAGGGGATTAGAGTGAAGCTATAGATGGCTATTAGGAGTGCGATACGGTTCTCATCGATTGATGAGATATTGCTATTAAACATTGTTACTCCATGAGCTATATATGGACTTGAAATAAAAAGCATACAGCACAATAGCAACGTGATAGGTAGGAGCTTTTTGGATAATTCTTTTGCTTCAATATATAAATTTGTTGTTTTGTTTAATGTCAATTTCTCAGACCAATGACTGGGTAGGATTGTGTTATAGCCAAAAATAAGTAATCCCTGGGCAGTTAATGTAATCGCTAAGGCTATGTGTAGGGCGGAAGCACACTTTGGAGCGATAGAGAGTGCGAATGCTGTATCAATGAAAGGGTTGAGCGCAGTGATTCCAGCTACAACCATAAATAACAAAGATGATTTATAAAATTCAGATCCGCCGTTCGGTGGTGTTAACGTAAATTTAAAGCAAAACTTACATTTGGTAATTACTGAAATAATCAGGAAAACAGTGATTAATAAATCTCCACAAACGTATCCATAAAGAGCCGAATTGATGCCGAACCTATCGCCAAATATATGTATAGAGGCGACTGTGGTTATTGTGCGCAAAACCGGTGCTAGCGTACTGATTATGAATTTTTTATTAAAATTAAGTAAGCCTGTTAGCGCTGCTTGCCAAATACTCAGGAGCGCAAGTAGAAGCGCTATTGATAGAAAGATGTTTAGGTTTAAATATGTTTGAACTAACCTTAAATGAATTGAGTGTATTGAAGTGAACTCTGCCAGACCGCTTAAAATGATATAGAGAATGCAAATAGCTAGCGTGCTAAACCACAGTACAGAGTTAATAAACATGTTAATGTTGAGTTTGGCGGCTTTTATTTTTGCGATATGCGGAACAATGATTGCTTGAATTGAATTCGTAGAAATTAATGTGAGCAAGTTTAGTGCGGTGAATGTTAAGAATAATAAATCCGTAGCTAGGCTCATTCCAAACACGCGCAGGATTGAGACAGGTACTAAAATATTTGATCCACGACTAATGATACCGATGATGGATATCACTATGGAATTATGTGTTAAAGTATTTTTTATTAACATTGACTAAGCTTACTTATAATAAATAACAATTTTTGGGAATTTGTATTGTGGCCCTTGATTTTAAACTAAAAAACTTCTTTTATCCCTTAGCACTGCTTAAGCTTCACAAAATATTTGATAACAATCAAAAGCTCTCACATTCCAGCCTTGTAGACTACCAGAATACGCGATTAAAAATCATTTTAACCCATGCTTATGAAAATGTGCCTTATTATAAGAGATTGTTCCAAAAACTAAATTTGCACCCTGATGATATTAAGAATACTCATGACTTGAAGCTTTTGCCTATCTTGGATAAGAAAACTTTACGTCTAGCGTTTGAAGATTTGAGTGACCAAACCCTAAAAAAACAGACTGTTAATACATTGGTGACTAGTGGGACTTCCGGGCGTCAAACTAGAGTTCTGGTAGATAAGTACGCCAATATATTGGAATTTGTTTATTATTGGAGATATTGGAACGGGGCTGGCTATCGACTAGGAGATACATTTGCTGAATTCTCGAATGTGTATTTCATTAATAGACCTAATTTGATGATGAAACAATTTATATTCCAACCCTTTTTAAGACGGCTGGTACTAAATAATACGATTATTTCTGATGAATCTGTGCGTGGTTATCACAGTCAGTTTAAGCGTTTTGCTCCCGAATTCATTAAGGGCTTGCCATCAACTTTGTATTTAGTTGCATTAGCATTACAAAAATTAAATCTGAAATATACGGGGTTTAGAGCGGTATTTTCGACTGGAGAGATTTTGCTTATGAGCCAGAGAAAAGTAATCGAAAGTGTTTTTGGGTGTAAGTGCTATGATTCGTACGGTCATATTGAAAGAGCCGTAGCTGCATGTGAATGCAGTTATGGGCGCCTACATATTAATATGGATTATGGAATATTTGAGCTCATAGACGATGGGGCTTTTGGGGATACAGATAAGCGTATAATGAAAGTTGTAGGAACATCGCTACACAATATGGCGATGCCTCTTATTCGTTATGACACGGGAGATTATGTTGAGCTATATAGAGATATTGAGGCTTGCGAATGTGGATGCGAATTTCCTTTGATTAAGAGGGTTCTGGGTCGTGAGGCCAATGTTATAAAAACCCCTAAGGGCGACAAGGTCCCAAATTTGCATCTTATTTTTGAATCGACCAAGCATGTCTTGGGCTTTCAAATTATTCAAAATAATATTAATTCAATTAATATTAAGATTGTGAAATCCCCAACCTATAACAACATATATGAACGTAAATTATTGACCGATATCCAAAACATACTAGGAAAATCAATGCATATCAGCCTTAGCTATTGTGGCTTTGATGACATAAATCAAGTTCGAAGTAAATATGCCCCAATAATATCAAGTGACGTAGAATGAAATTCAAATATATCTCTTTGAAGGGGAATTAATAATGAAATCATATTACAAAAGACTTTTTTATATACTGGCTCGAGATCCGCTCAAAATCAAGTCGATGTGGCGTTTGAAAAATTTTAGAACTAATGAGTGGAAAAAAGACTTTAGCAACGGAGCTGTTGATATTAAGCCACCGCCTATTGTTTCTATAAGGCTTAATTATGGCTGTGATTTACGCTGCGTTATGTGTAATCAGTGGGGTGAAAATGGCATGTATATCAAAAACCCTCAACATATGCCCAAAAGGTCTGTCTCCACAGCCGAATGGAAAAAATTTATCGATGAAGTTGCTACATTTAGCCCTTATATCAATTTTAATGGAGGAGAACCTCTTCTAAATCAGGACGTAGAAGAGTTGATTCATTACGCATCTTCAAAGCATTTGGTGACATCTTTGACTACGAATGGAACTCACCTGAAAGCCAGAGGCGAAGGCTTGATACGGGCAGGGCTCGATTATATTCACACTAGCCTTGACGCACCTCCATCGGATGGTGAGCCGATCATAAGGCAAAAGGCTGACAGGACTGACTCGAGCAGAGAGGTGCTTGAGGCTTTGCATGATTTTATACGTTTGCGTGATCGATTGGGCATTGGATTGCCCATTGTTCAGACGCAAACAGTTGTGGTTAAGGAGAACCAGCATCAACTACTGAAATTAGCAAATTATATGAACGATGTTTTGAAGCCCGATGTGTGGAGCTTGCAACTATGTATTTTCACCACGGAGGAGCTTAATGATGCAACAACTGATATGTATCAGCAATTTTTTAATCAGAGTCAGTTAGGCTGGTCCGGGTTTATTAGAGATTTTGAGGGTATGGATTATGATGGCGTACAAGCACAACTTGATTTAATTGCAGCTGGTAATTGGAAGTATAAATTAAGAATGTATAAGCCTATTGGAGATAAGGGGTTTAATATCAGATCCTATTTCACCGAACCACACAAGCATGCTTCCGATAGTAGACCGAAGTGTATGCATCCCTACGCGTTTGCTCAGCTGCAACCTAATGGGGACGCAGTTTTTTGTTGCGCACAGCCTGATTATAATATTGGTAATATTAAAACAAATAGTTTGGAACATATTTGGTCAAATCAAAGATCAACACAATGGAGAGACTTTCTTCAAAAAAAACTTTTTCCTTCTTGTAAGCGATGCTACGCCTTACATGAACTTAATCATTTTGCTAAGGAATAGAATATGAGATGCTTAATTACGGGATCTCCTGGATGGATGGGGACTCAATTGGCTGCCAGAATGCTGGAGTCAGGAGCTGAAGTTCGATGCTTGGTTCAACCAAGTGTGGATGTGAAGCAACTTGAGTCTATGGGTGTCAAAATTGTACGAGGAGATATTAGAGATCAAGTTTCTTTAAAACGCGTTTGTGAGCAAATAGATTTAGTTTTTCATTGCGCTGGCATTATTCACCCCAAAACCCCCAAAGATTTCTTTCGGATAAATACCGTCGGAACCCAAAACTTAGCTGAAGAAGCGATTAAGTCAGGTGTGCGTAGGTTTGTTTATGTTAGCAGTAGTTCGGCTGGTAGTGGCTATAGTTTGTCTAGAGCAACGCGGGAGAGCGATACGCCAAGACCTTATAAGCAATATGGGCGGAGTAAGCTCATGGCTGAACAGTATTTATTACAAAAGAATAACGAAAAAAAAATAGAGATTGTTATTATCAGGCCGCATTTCCTTTATGGACCTGCGGGTCCACTGAGGCAGCTCAAATTAATACAAATGATGCAATCGACCAAACCTATACTTTTTGGTGATGGTAAGACCAAACATAGCCTTTGTCATATTCATAATTGCATTGATGCATTATATGCCGCAGCTCATTCTTCCACAGCGCCCGGGCGTGTTTATTATATTGCTGACAAACATCCGTATTCGACTTTGGAAATATATCATGACATAGCGACGGCTTTAGGGATTAGGGTTCAACCACGCCTATTTCACCTACCCAAATTTAGCACCTGGCGGTATGCTTGCGTTGATCAAATTATGCAGGGAATGCGTTTTTATAAACCTGAGATACATTTGGCTTGGGATTGGTCAAAAAGCATTTATTCGGATATATCTAGAGCTAGCGAGGAGCTTTCTTATACCCCTACAAGAAACTTTCTATCTGGGATAAGCGAAGCTGTTAAGCAATATAGGGCGCAAGGCCTATTGAGCTAGGGCCTCTTTTTATTTTAAGCTTTATATTTTGCTATTAGTCGGTAGACTGATTTTAGAGAGTTGATGACTTGAGATTGGCGTAATTCCTGATCCGTGAATGAGTATAATCCATAGCCCTGATTAATCAGCCATTCAAGGATGTCTTTGGATCTGTTGTGTATTCTTTCTAATTCATTAAGATGGAGTTCCAGGAAAATTAATGGTTTGTGTTGATTGATTACAACTTTAGCCCCTAATAGTACTTCGTATTCATAGCCTTCAACGTCTATTTTGATAATGTTCGGAACTAAATGTAACTTTGAGCAATCACTATCAAGGGTTGTCGTTGGAACTTCTAGTTTAGTGGCGTTTTTGGTAGAGGAAAAAGGTCTGACGTAATTACGGTCTCCTAAATACATCTGGGTATTAACACCTTCTTTTCCGACCGCAATTTGACGATATGTAACGCGATCATTTAATGCGTTTAAGCTCATGTTAGATTTGAGTTCATGCATTAATACCTCTGAAGGTTCGTAGGCAACGGATTGATTTTGTGGATGTGCATTGCAATGTAATAGCGAGAAGATGCCATCAGCAGCACCAATATCAAAAAGGACTCTATGTGAATTTGATAATTTAAGAAAAGATCGAGTTTCATCAACACAATCTCCGTTTTTGACCATCTGAAACTCCGCCCGCTTCTTTAGTTTAGGAGTGGCCTTGAATTCACGATCTTTTGCGAATCGCATGACAAAAAAATCCTTTTTAGATACAACATCAAAGATATAAGCATTTGGATTTTTCCAATACCCTGCGCACCTTAGAGCGACATAGCTTCTAACTGCATGTGGAATGTAATTCCATGCATATCTGCGAATAGCGTACTTTACTAATCTTAAAACACGCATCGTTTACTCTCAGAATTTGAATGTTTGGCCTTACTGCTATTTGCTAGTGTCCTTTTGATGAAGATATTTTGATAAATTGTTGACCAAAAACGCGTATAGGAATTACATAAATCAACATACCAAGACTTGTGATTAAAAGAATTATTAGAAATACCAATTTGATGTCTATCTTTTGAGCCAGCGCACCACGTTCCAAAGATGTGGTCCCATAAGGGTGTGAAATTACCAAAATTTTTATCCAAATGTTCAGGTAGAATCGAATGATGCACGCGATGCTGTGCTGGAGAAACAAATAAATATTTTCCTACCCAGCCCCATCGTGAGTTCATATCCGAATGTTGAATACGAGATAAAACGTTACGAAAAAGCAAGTAGGTTAAATATGCTGATGGCGGGGTTCCAGCCAGTGCGATCGGCACACAAGTGAATATATGCATTAGAGCGACATCGAATGGATGAACGCGGCTCGAAGTGATGATGTTTAACTCTGTAGCTGAGTGATGCACTTGATGCACTTGCCACCACCAATTAAAATGGTGTGATAGACGATGCTTCCAGTAATAAACAAAGTCTATTAGCAAAATATATATAAGAAATCTAAAAAATTCCCATTTAATTAGACTTAGTAATTCATAGCCAAACCATTTTTTAACACATATTGGGGCTATGTGGCTGAATCCAAATGATAACACCACTCCTATAATAGGTGCCAAACCTGAGGCAAAGAGTAATGCGCAGGCTATATCGAGTTTTGCGCTTTTGGAGGGTTTGTGGACAATTCGTTTAAAAGCACTGTTTTGATAGCCTTTGACGCACGCCTCAATTGCAAACATTATTGTCAACATCAAAAAACTCATCGAAATTTTAAATACGAAAAGACTTGGAACTAGACGATGAATTAAATCAAAAAAAGACATAAGCAATTAGGCTGAAGAATTCGGCTTGAGCCATTTAAAGAATACATTTTTAGTGTAGGTTACGGCTAAGCCATTTTGATAAAGGTAACGAGCGTTTTCTTGCTCAGGTCCAGGTAGGCCTGGGATGATGAATATTTTTTTATTGAATTGCAGTGATTCAGCAATTGTAGATGCTCCGGGGCGCGTGATGATTGCTGATGCCTGCTGTATCAGAGGGATAAGGGAATCGATACAACCAAAGATTCGGACTTGATGATTTGATTTGTAGAGAGAGCGCAATTCATTGAACAGAGGCCTATTATTGCCACACACTACATTTATCTCCAGGCCATCTGAGGCATTGTGTAATTCAGCACATATTTTATTTAACGGACCCAGCCCCCAGCCCCCGCCAGTGATCAGGATTTGTTTTTTGTCTAGGGCAAGCTTATTAGTTTGATTTATTTTTTTATCAATAGGAATAGGGCAATGGGTGTATTTGGATTTGAATAATTTATTTGGTACCGGGCCCCAAACGCGAGTTATTTGATTCCAAAATAAATAGCGCCATCCCGAGCCTACTGAATAGTCAGGAATGAGCACATTTAATTCACACTGGGTTAAATTGTGATATTTGAGTGCCCCAACCCATAAAGCTGCTCGGTGATTGACGGCAATCACCGTTTTTATATTGTCATGTTTCATTTTATTGATGAGGGTTTGTAATTTATTTGGTCGAATGAATTTTAAAGCTATGAATTTACGCCAATATGAAATTGGGAAGTAGTAGATGAAATATAAAACCCATGGATAATTTCGACAAATATACTCGTAACGACCAAAGTCTGCTTGCTTTAAATCTTGATCAATTAAATCTTCAATTTGTAAGTGTTGGCAAGTTGATTCATGGTTAATCGCATTCATGAGATTGGTAGCGATACGATGATTGCCCAATCCAGCCATGCTGCTGAGTATTAAGCAAGGGCCCGCAATATCAATTGTTGCTTCAGGCTTTGAAGTGGCTGAATTCATGGAGAGAAAAACACCGTTTACAAGATGGGAATAGCTGTTTTTTTAAAAACTTGCGCCAATCGACAGACTTTTGATTATTCCATAAGTCCATAAAGGGCGCATTTTTGACATTGCCTATAGTGTAATCCGGTTGAGAACCACAAAAGGCGATGTCTCCATTGGGTTGTATCTGGGCAAAAACATAGGGGTTGAGGCAGGTTAGTGGATCTGTTGTGCTGTTCTCAGTGGGTTGCGTGAAATATTGTTTTAAATCAAATCCAGGCATTCCTAAAGGTTTGTACATTCTAAGTTTGTAAGACCATTTGGTTTGTTCAATTTGGGTCAGCTGCTTTTGAATCAAGTCGAAGTTCATGCCATCAAAGTCTCTAATGAATCCCGTCCAACCCACTTGATCTTGATTGAAGTTATCTTGATACATTTGGGTTGTAGCCTGGTCTAATTCGGGAGTGGTGAATACACAAAGTTGCAGACCCCAAACATCAGGCTTTAGGTCTTGGTCTACAAATTTAGCCATATCTAATAATTGACTTTGGTTTTCTTTGACAATAATGGTTTGGGTTTGGATGATTGGTAATCCTTTGCCCATAGAATCCCTTAGTTTAATAACTGTTTTAATTGCTTCAACGGCATCCGAATTAGAATCTTCATCTTTAGTATTAATGCGCACAATGTCTTTGGTGGCCGGGGTTGGCGCGTCGAGACTGGTGTATAAGTAGTCGAGCCCTGAGTTGATTAAGTCTTTAGCTTTGTCTTTTAGAAAAGTGCTATTGGTGCTCATACTGGTGATAATGTGTTTGGACGATGCGTAGCTGATGAGTTCAAAAATATCCGCATTCATTAATGGTTCACCTCCCGTGAAGTAGACATAAGGCTTGAATTTGGCTATATCATCAAAAAAATTCTTCCAATCTTGAGTGGTCATATCACGTTTGACTAATTTTTCGGGTGTTTTGATGAAAGCTCCATTTTCACCCCATTGATTGCACATGACACAGCGCAAATTACATCCATAATTGGGCCGAATGGCAATCACGAGTGGAGGTACTATCTCATTATCTAGAACGCTGGAATTTTGTTGCCAGCCGGTAACCTTGGCCGTTTTGAGGCGTAGCATACTTGGGATTTTGAAGGGATCTCTTAAAGCTAGTTTAGCTAGACGTGAAAAATAGGACATGTACTATTCTCTCACATAAAAGTCAAAATATTTACGGTTAACTTGCTGAACCCAATCTTGTTTGGAAGGTTGTTCACGTGTCAAATGAGTAGCTAATTCGCTCCCCATGACCATACAATGGTCGATATTGCAATGTAGAAAAAGTGCTGAGCGTCCTATGGTATATAAATTACTAATTTGATGAACATAGTTAAAAACTTTGTTGAACTCATCTTTCCAACCGATTTTGTATATGGGGTATAGGTGGGGGATTTTATTTGAATGGAATTTTGAATCTGAGCTTAGCTCAGATGAGCTTAGAATGTTAAGGGCGAACAATTCTTTAACACAATGCTGCGCCAAATCTTTATCAGACATGCTCCACACAGAATCTTCTGGAGAACACGGTATTTCGAGTGTTAGACCCGTGAGGCCTGTGGCAACATTTAATTGAGGACTATATTTGTTTAATTCGGACACGCGACCAATTAAGAATTTGGGGTCAGGAATATAGAATGTTTCGTTTTCTGAATAGTTTATATTTGGCGTTATTAAATGCAATAGTCTCAACCCGCGCCAACTGAGATTGAACTTGGGTTTGGTGACTTTGTCAGAAGGAAGCGTGATTTGCTCATGTAGAATATGCATTGGAATCGTGGAGATCACTGTTTGCGTCTCTATTTCTTGAGATTTTCCTGAGGCATCTTCGAACAACAATGACTTTATGCTTAAATTTCGATCTATTTTATAGGATAGGGGGGCAGTATTATAGAGAACCTTTATTCCATTGTCAGTCAATCGCTTCTCGATTTTACATCCGATTGCACCAATACCAGATGCGGGATAATAGTAATGACGCTTAGTCTTGTTAGTTAGCGTTTTTTTAATATCATTCAACATTTCTTTGAAACAAAATTTTTTGAGTCGATTCTTCGCTGGCTCATATGAGATTTGACTGGGAGGCAACCCCCATAGCTTTAAGGCATACGGCTTGTAAAATGATTCATACAACCTCAGCCCTATAGCGTTGCTGACATAGGACTCAAAGTCATGCGGTTTTTGCGGATTAATGCGGCTCTTAATGGATGCTTTGACGAAATCCGCGATGAATTGCGCTGAATCGCGTTTGGAGTACGAAGAAAATAAGTGCAACATCGAAGGCGGGTAAGAATGCATTTTGCCATTTAGGTATATTTGACCTTTTCGTGGTCTTTTGACTAAGGCGTCGCCTATGAGCTCTTTGATCAGCGAAAGTGCTTCGGGCGCATATTGTTCATGAATTCGGTGTGAACCCATATCAAATGTGAAGCCCGAATTCTCAACAGTCGCTGCCAAACCACCCGATTCTGATGATTTTTCGAGTATAATAATCTCTTGATTTGTTTTTTGAGATAATTGCCATGCGGTGGTTAGGCCGGTAATACCAGCCCCAATAATCACTATCTTTTTATCCATGGATGTATATTAGCAAATATCAGGTACTAAAACTTCAATTAACTAAATGACAGCGGATCATTTTAATATAAAAAACTCTTATAAGAGTAGTTATAAACCCATAGGTTTTGCATGAATCATAATTTGATAGTAGCTTTGTTTAACATCATCATTTTTGTATATTTATTAGCATGCACATTTTTAATGGGATATTTATGTATTCCTAAGCGCTTCTACCTGAAACAAGATGGTTTTTGGAATTTGTTTTTTATGTGGTTTGCGGGATATTATGCACTGACATGCGTAATGATTGTACTGGGCTTGAATCAACTAGCACACTCGTATTACACATTAGGAATCTCCGGGTTAATAATAAGTCTAGGCAGTATTAAATTAATAAAGCGCAAAACCCATATACTCATCTACCATTACATTAAGCATGACCTCATTCTAAAATTTAGGCTAAATCTACTTATACTACCAGTGCTTCTTTTTGGTTGCTTGATGTTTTGGGCTGCTTTAGTTCCGCCAACTAAAGTGGATGAGCTCAACTACTATTTATATTTTTCTAAAGAGATATTGAGGTCACAGGATCTTGCTGCTATTTTAACGCCTTATGAAGTTCATCAATATATGGCCATGCCCATATTTAACGTCTGGCCACTTAGTGTTAGGGCTGAATATGTACCTGCACTGAACAGTGTATGGTCCTATTTCTTGATGATTGGTTTAATGCATCAATCCCTAAGTCGTTTAATAAACAAAGCTCAAACGTGGATGTTTATATTGATTGCCTCAATTAGCGTTCAGTTTATAGTGAATTTTGCAGCTCCCGGCGATAATGCGATCAATTCATTATGCTTATTCCTTGTCTTCACTTTAGCTTATGAAATTCATGCGAGCTTATTTAGAAGCAAGAAAATTTTTTTAGAGTCAGATCTTTTAACGAAGTTATTTTGGTTTAGTTTCGTGAGTGGTTTGGCCTTGATGTCGAAGTTGGCGAGTATTTTTATTGTAGTTCCATTAGTCGTATTTTTTTATGTAAACCTTTACGCCTCACGTAATTTATCAATGAAGAAATGGCTAACAATGCTTGGCTTTGGCTTGGCTTTGGCGCCATTTCTTTATTATGCCTATGTAGTTTGTGGACACGCATTCAATCCCATTTTGGCGCAATTATCTAGAGCGTTCGATGCTAGTGAAGGCGGGGTAGTGCAATATCATTCAGCCTATGGCTCTATTATCGATTTTTTGAAGAACCTCCTAACTTTGCCTTCAAGGATGATGATGAAGAGTCAACTCCGTTTAGCATTTAGTCCATTGCTGTGGCCTCTTATTTGGCTCTGTATTTTCTATTTATGGAAGCGAAAGGTATGGTATTGCTTAGTTACGCTGTTAACTTGCTGCCTGTTCGCACAAATTGTTTTTTATGTTCCTTATGAACGCTTTTATTTAGGTGTGTTTTTGTGGCTAGGAATGATTGGTTGGGTCGGCTGGATACGCTTGAGCGCCAGGTGGGGAGCATTAGCTCTAATTACGCAAAATATTTTGATTTCAGTTACTGCGGGCGCACTACTGTGCGTGTCTACAGTTTATGCCTATCCGATGATTAAGAGCGTTATCGTTAATGAGAGTCGTGATTCGTATATGCAATCAAGAGTTGGGTCTTATAACACGATTCAGTGGGTGAATTCGAATTTACTGAAGGAAAGTTTTTTGATTATCGAGGGTCAATCACGATATTTATATGATATCAAAACTGAAAAAAATCACCGTCTTTTATGGTCTAGACGGAAAGGCGAATTTCTGCAAAAGGGGCATTTGAACGCCAATAGGATTGAATTTCTCAAACAAGAAGGCGTTACCCATTTGATGACGGTTGAGAGGCATGGCAAGAAGAGAAAAGATTGGTATTATCGCTTATGTCAGAATAGGCGCTTTGCGAAGTTAATTTATGAGAATAATAATGAAATTGTGTCCGGACGTAGAGTTAAGGCTGATATTTTTGGCATTACGAGAATTTATCAATTAGTTTAGACGAGTGTGTCTGGCATGTTATGATTTGGAATAGAGGGGGATGAAGCGATGCTGGCTACAGCAATACTATTAATTTCAACTGAGGACAAAAAAGGCATCACTGCAGCGGTCACAAACTTTGTGTCGGAGCACGGTGGCAATATTTTGCATGCGGATCAGCATATAGATGAACACTCAAATACTTTCTTTATGCGTGTTGAATGGTGCTTGGATGGGTTTGGTGTAGTGGAAGAAAGAATCGAAGATGAATTCGCGCCTATTGCTAAGAAGTTTAACATACAATATGAGCTGTATTTCTCAGGTCAAAAACAAAAAATGGCCATATTTGTATCTAAGCCGCAGCATTGTCTTTATAATCTCTTATATCGCTATAGATCGGGTCAGCTGAATTGCGAGATTGCGGCAATTATTAGCAATCATTCAGATGCCAGGCAAGTCGCAGATGAATATGATATTCCTTATCATTTATTCGAAATCAATCCAGCTAATAAACAAGTCCAAGAAAAAAAAGAAATCGAATTACTCAAATCTCTTGATGTTGATTTAATTGTTTTAGCGCGTTATCACCAAATCATGACTCAGGAATTTATTGATGAATTTCCAAGCAAAATCATTAATATTCACCACTCTTTTTTACCTGCCTTTGCTGGCCAAGCCCCTTATTTACAGGCCTATGAAAAGGGCGTGAAGCTAATTGGTGCAACCAGCCACTACATTATTGAAGCATTAGATGAAGGGCCGATAATTGAACAAGAAACAGCGCGAGTGAGTCATCGCGATTCTGTGAGTGACCTAAAGCTCAAGGGTGAAGACTTAGAGCGCGGTGTTTTAGCGCGTGCCGTCCAATGGCATTTGGATCGCAAAATTCTTACCTATGGCAATAAAACCGTTGTCTTTGATTAACGCGTTTTACTTAATGGACATAAGAAGCCCGTTTTCAAACTCTGTCACAACGTACAAAAACCGTCATTGCGAGACGCGCGCAGCAGCAACGTGGCAATCTAAGCAATAGTTTCTTTATAGATATGTACAAATTTCAATATTTTATTAGTGTCACTCTTATTAGTAGCATTTATTGGGTGATTGTTCTGGGGAATGCTTGGCGCATTAAAAAGACCTTGGGCAAGACGCCTCATATTAAGCCCATACATAGATTAGAATCGTTGTTATGGGTTGGGTGGTTAAGCATTCTCTTGTCATGGTATATAATCCCCTTAGGTCAATACATGTATCCAGAATATTATTTATTTAAGCCGCTGATCCAACACAATTCATTGATTGTGGGTTTAATTGTATCGGTTGTAGGTTTATTGGGCACACTATGGTCGTACGGGGTGTTCGGTCTAGATTGGGCCATATCGAGCTCAGCACCTAGAAATCAAATTGTCATGACGGGACCTTATGCCATGCTTAGGCATCCTATTTATGGCTTTCAATTTTTGGTATTCTTGGGTTGTTGTATGGTTGTGAGTTGTTGGGCAGCTTTAATGGTGATGGCATTACATGCTATATGCATACATGTCAAAGCATTGGATGAAGAAAAAGCATTAAGCAAGATATTCGGCCATAGCTATCAAGAATATTGCTCAAAAACACCACGTTTTATCCCTGCGGCATGGCCGCAAAAGGAGATGAATACACAATGACTCACCCACAAAAGAACTTTGGTGAAATGGCTTTGGAGATTGCACGCTGGGACTTAGGGTATATTTCTCAGTACTTAGATTTAGTAGGCTCTAAACTCGAAGAGAATAAAGCCGAGTTCTCCGAATGGTATAAGGAAAATCTTAAGCAATTACCCGATCGTGAAATGAAGTATTACAAAGAATTTCATGGAGATGAATTCTATGAGCGTCATCATGTGCAGCCATTTTTATTGCATTCAATGCTATTGGTTTCTTGCATGTCATTATTAGAAAATAAATTAGCCGAAGTATGCCAAGAGATTCGTAACTTGAATAATATAGAATTAACACTGGGTGATATAACGGGGCTTGGGATACAGCGTGCTCGAGTTTATTTAAAGAAAGTCATAGGCGTTGAATTCCCCGATCAAGACAGCACTTGGCACGAAATCACCATGTATCAAAAAATCCGTAATTATATTATCCATCAAAATAGTACTTTGGATGATAGTGAAAGTTCAAATGCGATTAGGGACTATGCTCACAAAAGAGGCAAGCAATTTAGGGTGCATAAGGATAATACAATATGGTTTTCGGGCGAGTTTTGTTCTGAGGCCATAGAGAATATAGGCACATTTTTTAAAACACTTTATCCTGCTGCATATGCAAAGGTTATTTAGCTTGCCGAGAGTCAGGCAATGATTGTGAGTAATTAATGGAATTTCAACACGCACGCCATCCTGAGGCCGGTTACACTCTAGTTTCAACGGCATTAGGTGTCTTACATTGATGCTCACACCGTCAAAGCAGTTAACTGCGACGTAGGGATCTCAAATATGGAATTATCGACTCTTATATATATTCAAAAAAATAATCAAACTCTGATGTTGCATCGAAATAAAAAAGTTAATGATGTGCATGCGGGCAAGTGGAATGGCTTGGGTGGTAAGTTGAATCCTGGCGAAACGCCCGAAGAATGCATTATCCGCGAGGTTAAAGAAGAATCTGGGTTAGACATTCAGGCACCACAATTAAAGGGTGTCATGACATTCCCTGGATTCCAAAATATAGAAGACTGCTATGTTTTTTTATTTAGAGCAACAGAGTTTAGTGGAAGTTTAATTAATTCACCCGAGGGTGAATTGAATTGGATTGATGATGATCAATTATTAGACTTACCAATGTGGGCAGGGGATAAGCTATTCTTTGATTGGATGAAACAAGACCAATTCTTCTCAGCTAAGCTTGAGTACTCAGGCGAGAAACTCGTATCCCACAACGTTGTTTTCTATTAAGAAATCCCGTCACCCCTCCTGGACTGCATTACAAACAAAGAAACAGCGGCATCGTGAGACTTATTTTTGACTCGGCCACACTAGTCACAATGCCGTCATCCTGAGCCGTTTTTTTGGCGTAAGGATCTTCCAGAATGCTTTTAGGCTCACCAATAATAATCTATTATAAGTTTTTTCATTGCTACGCATGGATCCTGCTAAGCGGCTTCCGGAGGATCCTTACGCCACTTGCTTCGCGTGACTCAGGATGACATTGCTTAACAGTTCTGATTAATATGTGGGCTAGCTGATGCTGACTGCTTTTTATTAAATATATTCCCACTGTTTGAATGTGGCTGCTTGACCCAGATATTCTTCATTGGACCCTAATAAATTCCAGACTTTAGCATTCTTAATTTTAAAGAGTCTGCCCGATGATGAGATCCGAATACCCGCATAATCATCCACAAAACCTTGTTCACGAACCTTATCTAAAAATTGCTGTCTTGCATTGCGGTCACCAGGCTCAGCTGTTTGATTGCCTGGCATGTGCACGAGCTCATCCCAAGATAATTCCCATAAACCAAGCGCGCGTTCATTAGCATAATTGAGTAGCGGGTTAGACGCATTGTTGGATGACATGCAAGGAACGGGGGCCTTGGATAATTGCAATGCCAGATCAAGAGCATTTTTTTGAGTTGGAATAAGCTCATGTCCAAAACATTTTTTATAATTATCGAGAATGAGAATGCTTTGTTTGATTTGTTCTTGGGTAATCATGAAAGCTAAGACTATAAATTAGACTTAATACGTTCTATAGCTTCAAGGACTTTGTCTTGCATGCCAAATGCGCTTAAACGAAAATAACCTTCACCGCTTGGACCAAAGCCGGCACCAGGCGTGCCAACTACTTGAGCTTTATTAAGCAAGGTATCAAAGAAGTCCCATGAACCCGCACCTTCAGGTGTCTTAAACCAAATATAAGGCGCATTAACTCCGCCATAGGTTTCTAAGCCGAGATTAGAAAGGGCTCCTAGGATGATTTTGGCATTATTCATATAATACTTAACCAGTTCTGCAGTTTCTTTTTGACCTTCGGGCGAATAAACGGCTTCAGCTCCACGTTGAATGGGGTAAGACACACCATTGAACTTAGTGCAATGACGTCTATTCCACAATCCATGTACAGGCACTAATTCACCTTTATCATTCTTAGCCTTCAATTCTTTAGGCACTACAGTGAATGCACAACGAGTACCGGTGAAGCCTGCATTCTTAGAAAAACTCCTGAATTCAATAGCCACTTCTTTGGCACCCTCAATTTCATAAATAGAATGGGGCAGGCTATCATCTGTAATAAAAGCGTGATATGCCGCATCAAATAAAATAATGGCGTCATTAGCTTTGGCATAATCTACCCATTTCTTCAAATCCGCATGAGTGAGTACTGTGCCCGTAGGATTGTTTGGTGAGCATAAATAAACCAGATCAACTTTTTCTGAAGGACAATCTGGATTGAATTGATTCTCTGAAGTTGAAGATAAATAAAGCATATTGCCATAACGCCCTTCAGCATCAGCTTCACCAGTACGTCCAGCCATGACATTGGTATCCACATACACTGGATAGACGGGATCGACAATAGCTATTTTGCTGTCTAAATCAAAGATTTCTTGAATATTACCTGAATCACATTTAGATCCATCCGAAACAAAGATTTCATCGGCTGATATAGAAACATTGCGCGACGCATAATCATTTTTGACAATAGCTTCGCGTAAGAAGTCATAACCTTGCTCAGGCCCATAACCTCTAAAGGAACCCTGCTCGCCTAATTCATCCACACCTTTTTTAATGGCATCACGCACAGATGCAGGGAGAGGAAGGACTACATCACCTATGCCTAAACGAATGATATTGGCATCAGGGTTCTTGTCACTAAATTCTTTAACTCTTCTTCCAATTTCAGGAAAAAGGTAACCGGCTTGAAGTTTTTGGTAATGGCTATTGATTTTTGTCATTGATTAAATATCTCATTATTTGGTTATATTGGTTTTTGTTATAACAACGATGTGTATCTGGATTGAGAAAAACGGAGAGACAGGGATTCGAACCCTGGGTAAGTTTAACCCTACACACGCTTTCCAAGCGTGCTCCTTAAACCACTCGGACACCTCTCCCAAAATTCAAAAATTGCGCCCGGAAAGTTGGCGCACGACGAATAGGGGCGCTCTCTTGCCAACGGGTGCCTCGCAAGGCACTCTCACTCCTGTCGCTTACTAATAGTTTATGCGCCCGGCAGGGTCGGTCCTCCAGGGCTTGCTGCAACTTCGTTGCTTAGCTCACGCCCTTCCGGAACCCATCCGATTCCTGTCGCGACAAAGGTCGCTACTCCTCGCTATTCGCTCGGCGGAATCTCCTTTCGACTCCATGCCAAGCGCCGAAAAAATTGCGCCCGGCAGGAGTCGAACCTGCAACCTTCTGATCCGTAGTCAAACGATCTATCCAATTGATCTACGGGCGCTTAAAACAAAATCGTGTAAAAAATCTTTAATTCAAAATTAATGAATGCGTAAAATCGAGGGGTTAATATACCAGATTTTGGCATTTTTGTCTTGAGGCGGTTTTTGGGTTGTTGATTGATGATTTGAGCTAAGTAATTGAAATTTGGTCTGCTTTAATTAATTAGACTAAAAAGTAAGATATTTAAGGTGATTTAGTTGAAATGGGGTGATATTTCATTATACTTAACCATATGCGCTATATAACTATATTAATATATGATGAGTTAATCTAACACTATGAATTTAAACAAGTTACGATTTCTGAAAAAAGGGACAGCGTGGTTTCTGGCGGTAGCACTGTTGTCACAGCCATGTCTTATGGGGATAGCTGAGGCAAGTCCCCCAGTGCGCGCCAATATAGGTCTTTCGAATCCGGTTGGATTCAAGGTTGATCCAGCCATTGCACGCATCGTGTCCACCCATCAAACTTCCCAGAACTCATTACATATTCATTTGATTCAAGATGCACACGTTAATACTTCCTGCCAAATTCATACAGCTCAATTATTAGACTTAATTACAGCCAATACACCTATTCAATCTATTTATTTAGAAGCTGGTGAAGGGGATGTATCCCTTTCATTTTTGCGGGAAGCTTCTCTTAAAGAACGCAAACAAGTTGGGTTGGAATTTATTCATAAAGGTTATATGCAGGGGGCCGAATATTTCAATCTAATCACTGACAAAGATATTCGTCTTTTTGGAGTGGAAGACCAAGGTTTGTATCAAGACTCCATTGCTTTATACAGACAGATTCTGAAGACACAAGAGCAATCCATGTCTTATTTGAATCAAATTCAAAATGCCACGCAAGCACTTAAAGCACGTGTCTACAATGATCAGCTCAAACAATATGATCAAAAGGTCTTGGATTATCATAAGGGTGTATTGGCTTGGACAGATTATATAGATTATTTGTCTGCAACTTTAGAACAACAAAAAATAAATATTGAGGATGGATCAGGCATTCAAGATTATCAAAAAATTCGCGCCCTAGAAAAACAAATCGATTATGAACAGGCATCCAAACAGTCTGAACAAATCATTAATGCGTTTGATGGTGATCAACGAAAGGTATGGAATGCATCTCAAGCATTGAATTCTCAAAGAATTAATCGAGTGAATTCACCCGCTCACATGAATTTGGACCGTTATGTATTGCTAGAGCAATTAGCCAGCCAAGCCAAAGCTTCTCAAAGATTAATTGTCGGGGATATACAAAAATACTTTGAGTATTTACATATGGTCAAAGAATTAGATATAGAGCAATACCTACAGTCGCTAGAGAAGACAGAAGTTAATCTGTACACACAATTAACATCCAGTTCTGAGGAAGCGCGCTTGCATGAGGTGGATCAAAAAATACAATTACTCAAGAAATTAGTTCAATTACAGGCTGATCCAAAGTCATTTGAGAGTTATGACAAAGATAAAGAGGTTTATTCACCAGCCTATTTAAGTGCCCTGATTAACCGGTTAGCGCTTGACCAAGGTATGGCAGCAGATTTAGCTGTGCCTATTAATGATGTATTCGAAAAAGTGATTCAAAAATCAAAAGACTTTTATAACCTAACTCAAAAAAGAGATGACTACTTTGTGGAGCAATTATTACAGCAAGTTGAATCTCGCTCAGAAAAAGAAGCCGTCCTCATCACAGGTGGTTACCACACCCCCAATCTAGAGCGCCTATTACGCCAACACAATATTGCCTACACCGTCTGGTCACCCTCCGTCACCCACGAAACCGATCAAACTCGCTATGAAAAAATTCTTCTTTCCCAACAACCCGCTTCAACCGTGATGACACATCAACTCGCCATGGGCCTAAAAACGGGTAACTCATCCACCCGAATTCATGAACTCACGTCTCGCCTAGGGCATTCGCCTAGGATGGGTGCGGATGAAAAGTTAAAGTCCGAAGTTTCTGGGGCAAGATTGTCCGAGCAGCCAAGTGACGCAAAAAATGCATTGAATACCAAAGTATTGAATGGTCTTAACGTTTTGGGTTTTGTTTTAACCAATTTAGGACTTAATTTTTTTAGTGGTTACAGCGCTTTTTTATACGCACAGAGCCACGGCTTCGAGATGTCACTAATCGTGCCCGGTGGAGTTCTTGCCATTGTCGTTATTTTCTTCAAAGGTTATTTTGGCAATAAAGTAGATAGTCTTAGTCCCTATCAAACAAAAGCCAACGAGATATTTACCCTCCTTAAAAAAGAAGCTAAGAAACGAGGAGACCATATATTATCAAATGCATTAAAGCGGGTTGAGCCCAAAGTAGAGCGAAGCTATACGAATGTCACACAGGGTGGTAAACGTTTTACTAAAACTGGCCTAAAAACATTTATGTATATTTTGCTGACGCCTTCGACGATTAGCTTTGAGGGTTTAGCTAGGTATTTGATGATCCGCCGGTCGATAGGGTTTGATTTTGATCAAAAGATAAAACAGATTGAAGCAAAATATGGCCGGACTCCCGTATTGAGTTATGTGAAGCGGCATTTTTGGGAAGTTTATTCTAACTTTGAGACTTTGAAGCGTCCTCAATATTATGGTTTGTCCAGTTTATTTGTTTATCCTTATATTGCAGCACACACTTTTATTATGAGCCCACTATACCTTGTGGGTACTGGCGTGCTTGGCTTCTATTATACATTGCGATATCCATCGCGAGGTCTGGGTGAATTCATTCAAGCGAATCGAATTATATTTGATGTGTTTATTATGGGTGAATCAGTGGATGATCTCAAAATAAAACCCAGAGCACAAAGCCAATTAGAGTGGACGACCATTTCTAAACCAACATATTCTGCAATAGCGGCTATTATCTGGATGGGGCTTGCGTATGTCGCTGAATTGCCGGAATTAATTGATTTTATTCAGCAGCGTGGAATAGATATGACCTGGATAGACATACTTAGGTTTCATGCCTCCGAGTTTGAATTTGTGCGCTGGGGACTTATAGGGTCTGTTTTGCATTGGATGTTCAAGGCTCAATTTGAGCGAGACTTGAAGCGCGAACTTCCTCCCACTAGTAAAACTCCAGCAATTCCAGAGATATTGGATGATAAGGTCGAGCTGCGTGATCGGAAAGAAAATGCTTATTTTGAATTAGATCAGGATGTATTGGTGGACATTCGGATTATTGAGACTAAAGAAGTGAAGGATAGGCTAAAGGATGAAGGTAGCTTTGTGAGGGACACATCATTCGTGAGGGCTAAGATAACGGCAGTGAAAGGCTGGCTTGTGACCGTGACTTATTACACGCGTAATGGTCAAGATTTGTCAGACATAAGTAGTGAAGAATCCATTGACCGTCATACCGTTTGGAAGGCCAAACCATCCAGGCTGGCGGATCTAACATTGGATGAGCGTATTGATGGGGTGCTTGAGGGGTTGAAGGGGGATAGTTTGATTGCCGTGCATGTGCAGGGATTGGTTGATGAATATCGTAATATAGGATCTTCTATACGTCGCGCTGATTTGAAGCGCAAGCAACAAATTCTGGATTTTTTACCTATATATGTTCAGGCGCTTGAGGGGTTGCGACGTGATTTGTTAGAAGGTGTGCAGAGTCCAACATTGGCTTATTTGACTTTTGAAAAGTGGAAAAAAGCATTGGCTTATAGTCGTGATTCGTCGTATCGATGGGATGAGTCAGGTGAATACTTAGCAGCCACGTTTGGCATTCAACTCATGGCTAGGGCGCGTGGATTGGTTAAGGCGGCTACTCGGGGCATCGGTTATTTGATGCATAGGCCTGAGATGTCTTTAGAAGATTTGTTTATGATGACGGAACACAATCTGGAGGTTGGATCCGATATCAGCGTCTTGTGGCAACCCATGGATCGCTGGGATTATCCGCGTTATCAAAGCCTTCTCCAACAAGTATTTGATAAACACTTCAAATCCCCTATCTCTCAGACTGATCCAACCGGCGCTGAGGACCCTAGAGCGAGGATGGCTGAAGTTGAAGCGGTTCAAGCGCAGCATCCTTCGTTTAGGAGTTATCAAGAAAGAAAGGATCAATATAATCGACGGAGGGTATTAAATGCATTAGATACAACGGAGTGGGTGGTATCTCATGCTAGTGAACTATTGGGAGCGACTCGGGCTGGTGTGCATAATCAAATTAAAAGATTTAATCTCATTAAAGGCGATGTCGCACCTTCTTCAGATATTGGTTTAAAGATGGCTGGTGATTGGGATGAATACGAAAAGGCATTTATTACTTTTGCCCTATGGGTCAATAAAGGCAACGTAACAAAATCTGCTACATTTTTGAACCTAAGCCGAGTTGGGTTGCATGCAAAAATTAAAACACATGAGATAAATAAAGATCAATATAAGCAACGGAAGAGCTTGGACGCATCGCAATGGGATTCATTTGTTAAGCTGGCATTAAATGAAGAAGAAATGCAAAGTTGGAATAAAATCATTGATGCGTCGGGTGAGTTAGGCGCTCAAGAAGGATTGGATCAAGTAGTTGATAGATCTATAGCACTCGACACTTATCGACTAATACATGCCCTATGGGCTTATGCTGGCAATCGAGTTGAGGCAGCCGAAGTCTTAGGCTTAAATACAGCGGAGTTTGATCATCAGTTACGTATTAATAATTTGACAGACTTAGAACGTGGAATCCGACAAAAAGTAAGGACGCCCATATCAAAGGAGTCGTATAAGAATGTATTGAGGAATATAAAAGTAAGAAAATATGCTTTTAATTATAGTCAAGCACGAGAGATTCTAGGTCATGTTAACGGTAATGTTACTGACGCGGC
>JBLINS010000030.1:0-26547 GCA_047639455.1 Candidatus Omnitrophota bacterium | reverse complement strand
CCATAACTGGAATTTCGGTGACGGCTCAACAGCTACCGGCTCTCAGGCTAGTCATGTCTATGAGCAAAATGGCACCTATAAAATCGCCTTAGTCATTGACGACAATAGCGGAACGTCTTGTAGCGCTGACACAGATGGGTTTGAGGCTACGGTCAATGCTAAGCCTGTATCCGTTATACGCATTAGTTAGTCCTATATAATTAACAATAATATAACTAACAATAAAAAAAACCGTTTTCGGAAAATCCCAAAACGGTTTTTTTTATTAAAATAGGTTACTTGCGAGGCTAAGCTGAGCGGCTAGTCTTTATCTTTGGGCCAGTCTAGATTTTCTAGTTCGTCGTCTTTTTTGGGAGGCAGCGCTTTACCAAAGTCTTGGAGAGTTTTTAGCATGGCATCAGCATCCTCTTCATCATAGAAGATGTCCTCTAAAGGAATAGCTTTAACGATTTCGATAATATCTCTAACTTGGGACTGAGGGCGATACAGAGACACCACGCCGCCCTGATCCTTGATCGCTTTTGTGAGCTGGAATAGAGCTCCAATGCCAGCGCTGGAGACGTAATCCACACCTTGCATATCAATCAAAACGCGTTTAGGGTTCAGTTCTAATAATTGACTGCTCTGCGCTTCAAAGCTCGGCGTAGAAGCATGGTCTATATGACCTTTTAGAACCAAGCAATATCCGTGATCTTTTTTTTCTAGAGTAATCTGAAGTGACATGGGTTGATTTTAGTAAGTCTCTGGCCGTTAAGCAAGTGTTATCTATGCGAGCTGCATTACTTTGAATCGGCCTTAAAACAACTACAAGCCTATGCCGTATAAAGCTAATTTGATTTCACCAAGTGTTTCGGATATTACAGGGTGTCTGGCTTCAAAGCAAAGAGCTGATTCTTTAATTTGGCTTGCGAGACCATTGTCCTGCTCTTGATCACTATGCCCATGCAACTTGTTATTGATATCATTCACCAATGTTTCTAATTTTTCTCTTGATTCTTGATCGGCCGGCTCCAACTTATCAATTTCTGCGTTGAGTTTTTTGAGAGCTTCTGCCAATTTTGGATTCGTCATTTGACTCACACCTTTTCAATATTTTTCTAATCACTTTCATTTATCTACATTCGTATCTATGCATGATTATAGCTAGCATTTCAAATACCAACCATCAAACTCAAAGCTCCTCAGCAGCCCTATATGCTTTAGTCGCGCTCTTCGCCTTTTTTTTCAAGCACCTAAAACAACCTCCGGCTAAATTCAACTGGGAATCCGCACGAAAGTCGCTAACAACTTGAAAATAAAACTTAACTAAGTCATACTAAACTTAGGCCTCGTTGTGAGCGCATTAGGAGACTAATTATTATGAATCATGATTTCTTTATGAAAATGGCCATTGAAGAAGCGCGAATTGGGCTTGCTGAAGGCGGCATTCCAATTGGATCGATACTGGTGTGTGAGGGGCAAGTTCTAGGCCGAGGCCGCAACCGGCGTATACAAAACAAATCTGCAATTTTGCATGCCGAAATGGATTGCCTTGAAAATGCAGGCAGACTTCGGTCAGGCGATTATAGAAAATGCGTTATTTACTCGACTCTCTCTCCCTGCGATATGTGCACAGGGGCAATCCTTCTTTACCAAATACCGCTTGTCGTGATTGGGGAGAATGAAAACTTTCGCGGTCCAGAAGACCATTCCTTGATCCGAGGTGTGCAACTTAAAAATATTCAATCTGAAGAATGCAAACAACTCATGCGAGATTTCATCAGCGAACAACCCGCTTTATGGAATGAAGATATCGGCACCTAAATTATTAGGCTAGATAAACCAAGTTAAAAAAATATTGAGCCTGGGCCGATTCGAACGGCCGACCTAGAACTTAGGAGGTTCTCGCTCTATCCATCTGAGCTACAGGCCCATTATGCTACAAATAAATTCCGGGGACTTAATATTCTAAAACTGTTTCGATCTGAAAAGGTGGCATTTTGGCTCGCCCACCCAAGAATGACAAGTCAATTAAAAACGAAGCCCCAACTATAGTGGCCCCCAAATCCTCGATTAACTTAACTGCTGCCAAAACTGTACCACCCGTTGCTAATAAATCATCTACTATCAAAACACTATCCATATTGGTTAGAGCGTCTTGGTGTATGGACAACGTATCTTGGCCATATTCTAAGTCGTACTTAATATCATTAGTCTTATAAGGCAACTTGCCTAGTTTACGGACAGGGGTGAACCCCACTCCCAAATAATTCGCTATAGCTGCGCCAAAAATAAAACCGCGGGCTTCAACGCAAACAACCTTGGAGATTTTGTGATTTTCGAATGGCTTAACCATTGCTTTGACTGCGGAGCTGAAAGCGTTTGCGTTTGATAGTAATGGCGTTATATCTTTAAACGTAATACCTTTTTTGGGATAGTCGGGAACATCTCGTATAAAAGACTTATAATCACAAACCGATACACTCATTTATAATTCTAAATCCATACCTTCGGCAAACTTGCGTAATTTTTTTAATGAAGCCTCTTCTATTTGACGAACTCTCTCGCGAGTGATTTTGTATCTCTTGGCTACTTCATCCAGCGTGTGAATTTCACCATCCGTTAGCCCAAATCGCATTGAAACAATTTGGACTTCACGATCTTTCATTTTTTTAAATAAATTTGCAATGGCTTCTTTTTGAAAAAAACGGGCGATTTTTTCTTTAGACATATGCGTCGTAGCTTCATCTTCCATCAAATCCAATACGGTCGCATCACCATCAACTCCAACCGGCGCGTCTAACGATGTAACGCCTTGATTCATTTCCATTAATTCCTTAACTTTCAAAGTTGGTAATTTCATGGATTTGCCAATTTCGGATGCGGTAGGCCTACGCTTAAATTTATGGTGTAAGCGATCTTGGGTTTTACGATAGCGAGTCAATGTTTCAACCATATAAACAGGTATGCGCACAGACTTACCCTGATCAGCTAATGCTCTAGTGACGTGTTGCTTGATCCACCATGCACCATAAGTTGAGAATCGATAGCCGCGTTTTGGATCAAATTTACTAACGGCTTTCATCAAGCCTAGATTACCCTCTTCAATCAAATCAAGCATGGGCACACCAAAACGAGCGTAGCGCTTAGCTATATTGATAACCAGACGTAAATTAGATCTAATTAATTTACGCCGAGCCTTAGGATCGCCATTCTGTACTTTGGCACCCAGATCCAATTCCTCTTCAGCACTCAGGAGGGGGATATTCTTAATATCTTTGAGGTATAGCTTTAATGCTTCCATTCATTCCTATCTAGCTTAGTTATCTAAAACAGCGTGAGCGGCTGCTAATCTCGCGATTGGAACTCTAAAAGGAGAGCAGCTAACATAATTAAGGCCTACGCGGTGACAAAAATCGACTGATCTAGGATCACCGCCATGTTCGCCGCATATACCTAATTTAATACCAGGTTTAGCCTTACGACCAGCTTGCACAGCTTGTCGAACAAGACTTCCGACGCCAACTTGATCAATGGTCACAAATGGGTCATCAGCAAGAAGGCCCTTTTCTATGTAAGCGGGTAAGAATTTGCCCACATCATCTCTAGAAAAACCAAATGTCATTTGTGTCAAATCATTGGTTCCAAAACTAAAAAAATCAGCAGATTCGGCAACCGCACCTGCTGTAACGGCAGCGCGTGGCACTTCTATCATTGTGCCAATCATGTATTTTAATTTTGATTTTTTAGATTTGATTATCGCGTCAGCGACGCGCTTAACATCATCTTTGAGGATGTTCAGCTCAGCAACCGTGCCAATTAAAGGAATCATGATTTCAGGCAATACAGTGATGCCTTGCGCCTTAAGCTCACAGGCGGCTTCTATAATGGCCTCGGTTTGCATTTCGTATATTTCGGGATAAGTGACTGCCAAGCGACAGCCCCTATGTCCAAGCATCGGATTGAATTCGTGCAAGGAGTCAATTTTTTCATCTAAGATTTGTTTGCTAATTTTCAAATCATTCGCAACCTTAACCTTTTCTGATTTTGATTTGGGTAGGAATTCATGTAGTGGTGGATCAAGCAATCTGACCGTAACAGGCAAGCCTTTCATGGCTTTGAATATGCCTTTAAAATCCTTTTTTTGATAAGGCTTTAAGATTGCCAATGCTTTTCTGCGCCCTTCAACTCGATCTGCAAATATCATTTCGCGGATAGCTCGCAATCTGCTTTCACCAAAGAACATATGCTCGGTGCGGCAAAGACCAATACCTTGAGCCCCAAACTCACGCGCTAATTTAGCGTCTTCAGGACTGTCAGCATTTGTGCGAACATCTAATTTGCGCACTTTATCAGCCCAACCCATTAATTTTGCAAAGTTAGCGTCCAATGTTGGTTGCATTAATTCGGCCTTACCCTGGATAACTTCTCCAGTGCTTCCGTTTAAAGAGATAAAATCACCTTCCTTAAACAAAATGCCACCAATACTAACTTGTTTTTTAACTGAGTTGATAACGACAGCAGCACAACCAACCACGCAACATTTACCCATACCACGGGCAACCACTGCAGCATGACTCGTCATACCACCTGTTTGCGTCAATATCCCTTGTGCGGCATTCATACCACCCACATCTTCAGGTGAGGTCTCTGCACGTACCAAAATAACTGGCTTGCCCTTTTTTTCACCCCATTCAATAGCGTCACTTGATTCAAATACAATGTGGCCAACAGCCGCCCCAGGCGAAGCAGGTAATCCTTTAGCGATAATTTTGACTTTTACTTTTGGATTAATCATGGGATGTAGTAATTGATCTAATTGATCAGGCTCAACGCGCTTAATGGCTTCGTTCTTGCCAATAAGCCCCTCACCAACCATTTCGCACGCTATGCGGACAGCTGCTGCTGCTGCGCGCTTACCGCCACGCGTTTGCAATAAATACAAAACACCGTCTTCAAAAGTGAATTCAATATCTTGCATATCCTTATAATGTTTCTCAAGCCGTTTATAGATCTTTTCTAGCGTTGCATAAACCTTAGGCATATTCTTTTTTAATTCCGAGATAGGACTTGGTGTGCGAATTCCAGCAACAACATCTTCACCCTGCGCATTAATTAAATATTCACCAAAAAAGCGTCTTTCACCCGTAGATGGATCACGCGTGAAAGCAACGCCAGTTCCTGAATTGTTGCCCAGGTTTCCATAAACCATAGACTGAACATTCACGGCCGTTCCCATATTGTGGTCAATTTTGTACAAATTACGATAGGTATTAGCTCTATCGTTCTGCCAAGATTTGAACACAGCAAGCACAGCTAATTTTAATTGCACGCGAGTATCTAAAGGAAATGGTTTGTGAGTGATTTTTTTAACAAGAGCCTTATATTGACCAACTAATTCAATTAAATCATTGGCCGTCAAGTCTGTGTCTTGCGAAACCTTACGCTTCGCTTTCATAGATTCAAGCATATGTTCGAATTTTTCATGTTTGATTTCGAGAACAACATTGCTATACATTTGAATGAAGCGACGATAGGAATCATAAGCAAAACGAGGGTTGTTTGCCTTTTTGGCTAAAGCCACCACCGTGGTGTCATTTAAGCCAAGATTTAGGACGGTGTCCATCATACCTGGCATAGAAACGGCTGCACCACTGCGTACTGATACTAATAGAGGATTAGCTCCACCACCAAATGTCTTACCGGTCTCTTTTTCAACTTTGGCTAAGTTCTTCCAAATTTGTTCGAGGGCTTCAGCGGGCATTTTGCGACCATTAGCATAATAGTCTCGGCATGTTTGGGTGTTAACTGTGAATCCCGGCGGAACCGGAATTCCAATATTAATCATCTCAGCTAAATTCGCACCCTTGCCACCTAATAATAATTTTTGTTCCTTAGTTCCTTCGGCTTTCTTTCCACCAAAGTAGTAAACATATTTAACAGATTTTTTTTTCTTAATGCCAGTCTTTGATGCTTTAACTTTTGAATTCTTAGCTGCTTTCAATGGGTAATTCTCCTGTTATGATTTGTTACATATACTTAATGCGTTCATCTTCAATCTAATTTAATCTTTGATAAATCCGCAATACCATTAACATATAATGTTCGAATATTTTCTAAAAGGTTTAAGCGGTTTAATCTAATGTTAATATCGTCTACATTTACTAAAACCTGCTCAAAGAACGTATGCAGAATAGCATTAAACGACTCAGCATACAAGCTTGTAGCCTTTTGAAAATCACCTGCTTGAATGGCCTCCAATACGGACTCTTTATTTTGATTATAGACCCTGAACAAATCCCGCTCGCTATCATGTTCGAATAAATTCTCGTCCAAAGCACAAACCCTAAAGTCTTTGGATCCCCTCAATAAATTACTGGTTCGTTCGATGATTTTTTGCGCGGATGCAAAAGATTCACTTTGTTGGAGCTTCGACAATGAAGTTAACTTATCTAGAATTGACAAAAATGAAGTCCCTCCAGATGCTGTCACAGCTTGTGTCAAACCACGGTCAAATCCCAATCCTTCAAAAAAGAAACTCGAGCGCTCTTGATAAAAAGTATTCAGCTTATGTATTGCTGCCCGTGTATCGACTGAAGCGCCTATATTATTTGCCTGCATATAATCAATTAATTCTTGCGCAATTTTACTGTAATCTAAATCAATCCTAAATTCTTTAGCGATGCGCAAAACGGATGTCATCGAACGCTTGAGCCCGTACCGATCTTGGCTTGAAGTTGGTATTTTGCCCAGAGCAAAACAAGCTATTACCAAATCCAACTTATCCAATAAAGAAACAATGGCGCCCAAATGTGATTTGGGTAGAGGCCCGTCAATACTAGTTGGTAAATAATGCTCTTTAATAGCTACGCCAATGTCATCAGCTACTCCACCAGGAATATAATTACAATAATAACCACCCGCAATCCCTTGAAGGTCAGGAAATTCACCGACCATTTGCGTGAGCAGGTCCGTTTTATATATTCCGAAACATGTTTGCAAATCCGCTAAATTTTGATTAGACAATCCCCAGGCCCGGCCAATGGAGCCTGAGATGTGCTGAAGCCGCTTAACTTTATCAGCAACGGTTCCAATGCCCTTTATGTATTGCAATTTTTCCAAATCTGTTTGAAGCTTTTGAACGCCGCCATTTTTCCCGCCATAAAGCTTACTGTCCTCTTCATAGAAAAAGTGGCTATCTTGCAATTTGGCTTTTAATATGGACGAAATCGTTTTTTTGACACTGGTCTTACTCTTCAAATCACCGTCAAGTACGGCAATAAAAAATGGCAGGTGCTTCCCTTTATTGTTTTTGATACTAAACAACCTTTGGCTCTTGGAGAGGCTTGACGTCAATACCTCTGTAGGCAAATCCGCATATTCTCGGTCAAACTCCCCGCTTATACATACTGGATTTTCTGTAAGAAAAACAATTTCGTCTATCAAATCATCTTGGCTAATACTCGCTCCAAGTGATTTTGTCACAACTTTTTGGACGCCAGCCTTAATGAGTTCGCGCCTTTCATCGGGCCTATGCTTTATCCCATGCTTGGCCAAACTATTCCAATAAACTTTAGGGGAAGTGGGTTTTATCGTTTTTCTATTGGCATTGACAATGACACGTGTCACACCTTGCTCCACGGATTTATCCAAATGTAATTTTATTTTCTGGTTGTCAACAAACGCTAAGCAGGTCCTAATAGGTCTAGGAAAACGTAAGCTTGATTCGTTCCACCACATTAATTTGGGAAATACGAGCTCTTTCAACCAAGTGCAAATAACTTCATCAATCAATGCCTTTATTTTTTTAGGCTTAATCACAAAGTCATAAGCAATACAGCGCTTGCCTTTATTTTCGGCAATCCGGATCTGACTTGCCTTAATGCCTTTGGACTTCAAAAAACCTTCTAACACCCTAGTCGGTGCGCCGCTAGAATCATAAGCTCTATCCTCTGGCGGTCCATAAATAACGTCTTTTTTAGCGGTAGACACTAATATTAAGTTTCCATCTAGAATAATGCGGCGTGGAGTCAAATGTATTTCCATATGCTCAATTGCATAGGCATCAGCCTCATCACTATCTTTGAGCACTTGCTCAAACTTACTTCTAAAAAATGCCTGATCATTCTTTTGGCCAAAAACTAAATAATTGGCGGGCAATTCTTCCACGCCAATTTCGACTAAAAAATGATTTATTTTGGAGGAAGCTTTGGCCTTACTCATTGGAGGACCTCTCTAAGAATATTGTTGCACAAGCACGCGCAAGTGTTCGCACGCGTGCTATATAGGTAGGCCGCTCAGTCACACTAATAGCCCCTCGCGCGTCCAACATATTGAACAAATGTGAGGTCTTTAGCATGGCCTCGTAAGCCGGAATTACTAATTCAGCTTCCACAAGCCTCTGAGCCTCGCTTTCATGCAAAGCATATAATTTGTGCAAATAATCCATATCGCTATGCTCAAAATTATATTGGCAGTATTCCTTTTCTTTAGCCAAATGCAAATCGCCATAAAGCGTATCTTTGGACCACTTTAATTTATACAAATCATATTCATCCTGAAGAAACATGCATATGCGTTCCAAGCCATACGTTAGCTCGCATGTGATTGGATGAAGTTCAAAGCCACCGATTTTTTGAAAATAAGTGTATTGCGTGACCTCAAGGCTATCTATCCAAATCTCCCAACCAAGACCCGAAGCCCCAAGCGTAGGCGACTCCCAATCATCTTGCACAAAACGAATATCATGTTTATCAAAATCTACGCCCAATGCATGTAAGCTATTAATGTATAGGTCTTGAATATTCTTCGGCGATGGCTTCATAATCACTTGATATTGATAATAATGCTGTGCGCGCAATGGGTTTTTTCCATAGCGGCCATCCGTTGGTCTTCTAGAAGCCTGAACATAAGCGGTTTTGGTGGGCTTTGAACCCAATGCGCCAAAAAATGTCGCTGGGTGAAAAGTTCCGGCGCCCACTTCAATATCATAAGGTTGAATAATATTACAGCCCTGACTCTTCCAATATTGATTTAAGGTCTCAATCATATCCTGAAAATACATATTAATTCACTCTATCCATTATTTGGCTCATTGAAGGTGCGGACAATTTCATTTTATCCATGAATGTTAAAGACTTAGGTCGATAATCCCAATGCATTTCTAAGAATCTAAACATTAATTTTTCTACACTTAGGGCCGTGCCCCTAGGCGCTTTGAGCATACGTAATTCCGTAAAAGTTCGCTTTCGAGCTTGATTCAAAAATTCCAAATCACCGCGCGAAATTTGCATCAACGGACCTGCGTCTTTGCGACACGTTCCGCAAACAATGCCTCCAGAATCAACTGAAAAATAAAACTCTTTGGGATCAACTTGCTCACAGCGCGTGCATTGATTTAGCTGCGGCATAAACCCAAGCGCATGCATTAGCTTGATTTCAAAATATCGTGCCCCCATTTGAGGATCACTAGTCTGCTTTAAATAATTCAAAGCATCCGAAATTAATTGATATATTTCTGGATTTGCCTCTGCTTCAGTCATTTGATCTATTAATTCCATATAATAAGTGGCATAGGGCAATTTTAATAGATCATCCCGGATGACATTAAAGCGTTCGACCAAATCACCTGAAGTGACAAGATGCAAATCGCCGGTTTTTCTTTTATAGACCATAATTTCATTCAAACTAAAAGTCTCAAAAGTCGAACCCATTTTTGCCCTACCGTCACGGCCGCCTTTAATGATTGCCTTTAGCTTGCCAAATTCACGTGTATAAAATGTGGCCAATAAACTTGTATCCCTATAATCCATAGTCTTGATCACGTAGCCGAACGCTGATTGTCCAGCCATACGTTATTTAAGGCCTTGTGCGGCAGCTTTGCCAGTTAGTGTGCCCGCACTTATAACTAATTTAACTGCCTCTTCGACAGAAAATGGGATTTCTTGAATTTCTTTCTTCTGCACAAAAATCAATACACCGCTTGTGGGATTGGGTGTTGTCGGAACAAATAGACTAACCATTTCCTTGCCCGTAACTTGCTCCAAAGCTGTATGATTTGCTTTGGTTACAAAAGCAATTGCATGCAAGCCTTTTCTTGGATATTCAATTAGAACAGCGCTTCTAAACAAATCCTTTTGGCTTTCTTTAGAAAAGAATGTGGTTAAGATTTCTTTTATAACTGAGTACACTTTATTAACAAAAGGTACCTTAAAAAGTATTCTTTCAGCAAACCGAATCAAGCGTCTAATAATCAATAGATTTGTGGCATAACCAAGTAGGCATAAAAAAATGAAAACAACGGTTAGAATCAAAGTCTTGATTAATAGTACGGCAATACGGTGATCGATTTCAAATGGCAATATAGAATACAGTGGTATGACAATCACCGAATCGGCCACCTGCCACAAATATCTAAAAATCCAGTAGGTTAACGCTGCGGGTAATAATACCGCCAAACCCGTCAAAAATTGTTTGCGTATAAATATAATCAAGACAACCCCTTCGATGAAGCGGTAATAAACCTATCTAGATACACTTCCTGAACAGAATGCATTTTTTTATAGTCGGCTGGCTCGACATCGTTATAGCCCAATAAATGCAATAACCCATGCACAATATAACGCTCGAATTCTCTCTGTGGCTGAGTCTTGTATTTGGGTGCGGTGCTAATTGCCATATCAGCTGAAACAACAATATCGCCTAAGTAATCTTCTTCACCGGGAGCAATATAATCAGCTTCTACGCCAAATGCAATCACATCAGTGCTAGTTTTTTTGCCAAAGTATTGTTTGTTCAAAACTTTCATTTTGGCATCTCCGCATACTAATAAAGTCACAGATCTTTGTTTCGCCTTTTCGCCCTTCAAAACACTTTGGATCAACTTCTCAATGCGCTTGCTATTTACACGCAGAGAATTTTGCTCATTAAGAATATCTATTTTGACTGACATTTAGCTTAATTTAACTCCCAAATCACGTAATTGTTTAGAGTCCACAGCTGACGGTGCGTCAGTTAATGGACAACTGGCCTTTTGTGTTTTGGGGAATGCAATCACTTCACGTATAGAGTCACAATTCATAAACAATGCCACCAGACGATCAACACCTAAAGCAATCCCAGCATGGGGTGGCGGACCATATTCAAAGGCTTTTAATAAAAAGCTAAAACGTTCGGCCGATTCCTCTTTGCTCAAACCGATTGTATCGAATATTTTTTGCTGCATAACAGCATCATGAATACGTACTGAGCCTGATGCTATTTCGTTTCCATTCAATACCAAGTCGTATGACAATGATCTAATATTTGCATTATCAACACCGATTTTATCTACATCATCGGGATGAGGGCTCGTGAATGGGTGATGTTCGCTTGTCCACGAATTTGTATTTGATTCAAATTTGAATAAGGGAAAGTCCGTAACCCAAATCCAATCAAAGTCAGATGGGTCAATCAATTCTAGCCGTCGTGCCAATTCTAAACGAATTTGTCCAAGAACATGCTGAGCGACAGAAGTCACGTCAGCGGCAAAAAAGATCACGTCACCGGCAACCAATTCATTCGGCAAAACATTAGCCAAAGCCTCTTTTTCTTCATCTGAAAAAAACTTGGCTATGGGCGACTCAAAACCAGCCTCTGTTACCTTTATATAGGCAAGGCCGCCGGCCCCATTGTCTTTAGCAACTTGAATTAAGCTATCATAATCTTTACGTGAAAGGTTCACCTTTGGCTGAACTAAGTGCAAGGCGATAATTGAGCCACCATTTTCAACCGTATCTTTAAAGATACGCAAGGATGCAGACTTAAACACAGACGTAACACATTTTAATTCTAAATCAAAACGTGTATCCGGCTTATCGGAGCCGTACCGACTTATGGCATCTTTATGTGAAATTCGCTTGAACGGTAAGGTAAGTTTCTTTTTCAATACGCGCTCATAAACTTGTTCAACCATTTTCTCAGTCATTGCATAAATATCTTCTTCAGAAACAAAAGTCATTTCCACATCGATTTGTGTGAATTCGGGCTGACGATCTGCTCTAAGATCTTCATCTCTAAAGCACTTAGCAATTTGAAAATAGCGATCAAAACCAGATACCATCAACAATTGCTTAAAAAGCTGTGGTGATTGTGGCAATGCAAAAAATTCACCTGGATGAACCCGACTAGGCACCAAGTAATCACGCGCCCCTTCTGGAGTCGACTTGGTCAGTATGGGCGTTTCTAACTCCACAAATTCTTGATCTTGCAAATATTGTCTCACAGCAAATAAAAAATCATTCCTAAACAATAAGTTCTTTTGCATTTCATTGCGCCGCAAGTCTAAGTAGCGATATTTAAGCCTAATATCTTCTGACAATGTATCTTGAGAATCAATTTCAAATGGAGGCGTCTTGGATTTTGAAAAGATAGTCATTTGATTAGCTTCTAGCTCAATCGCACCCGTTGGAAGATTTGGATTCACCGTTCCCTCTGGCCTTGGTCTTACGAAGCCAGATACCTGTACACAAAATTCACTTCTCAAAGACTGTGATAATGCGTGCACTTCAAGGTTTAGTTCCGGATTAAAAACGACTTGAGTCACACCCCACCGGTCTCTCAAGTCAACAAAATTAACACCGCCATGATCGCGCATTTTGGCCACCCAACCACATAGTTTTACTTCTTGATTCAAATGCGATGGATTCAATTCATTATTCTTATGTGTTCTTAACATTTTACAATCCCTTAATTTTTTCTTTTAAAATACTAGGCACTTGATCAATATCAGTTTGATCTTGATTTTGAACACTGGCCTGACCCATGTCCTTAACTGTAACCCGATTTGCCTTAGCCTCATCATCGCCCAAAACAATCACGAATCGAAATTTTTTCTTATTGGCTAAACGCATAGATGCCTTAATAGAGCGATTTTCTAATTCAATTTCAGCGCGAATGCCAGCCTTTCTTATATTTGACGCTAATAAATAAGCGCTCTCGCGATTGGCCTCACCCATAGCTATAACCATAACGGCGGGCAAATAAGACTCATGAGTGGTGTCAGCGCCTGCTTCAACCGCATCCAGAATTATCATCAATCGTTCTAGTCCGAGAGCAAAGCCCGTTGCGGGAACGTTCGGCCCATCAAGCTGTGCGACTAAACCATCATATCTACCACCCGCAGCCAAAGCATCCTGAGCGCCAAGAGCGCCATGCTTTAATTCAAAAACAATATCAGTATAATAGTCCAAGCCTCTCACAATACGATGATTGACCTTTACGGGAATATCCATACGCTCTAATAACGAAACAATGAGCTCAAATTTATTGCGAGCCTCGCTAGAAATATAATCAATGATTTGAGGTGCGTCTTGTATCATTTGTTGAATAGCCTTATCTTTTGAGTCCAAAAGTCTAAATACATTTCTATCCAATTTATTTTTGGCATCATCTGATAAATCATTTTTATATTGTTCAAAATATTCACTGAGACTAATTGCGTACTTTTTTCGGTTTTCACCACTGCCGAGTGAATTAATTTCTAATCCAAAATCAGATATGCCGCAAGCCTTCAAAAATTCTGTCAATGCTTCAATGAGTTCCACGTCGGAATACATCGAGTCAGCACCTATGACTTCTGCCCCAATTTGATGAAATTGACGCAACCGTCCAGCCTGAGGCCTTTCGGCTCTAAACATGGGGCCAGCATAATATAGTTTTTGGACGCTACTTGCTTGTTGCAAATTATTTTCAATATAGGCTCGCACAATGGGTGCCGTCCCCTCAGGTCGCATGGACACATCTTGGCCCGATCTATCTTCAAAACTATACATTTCTTTTTGCACAATATCCGTGACTTCGCCTACGGAGCGCTTAAAAAGCAACGTCTCTTCCAATATTGGGGTTCGCATGGGCGTAAAACCAAACCGACGAAATGTGTCACGAAACAAGCCTTCAATACGTTCCCAACGGCAGGCTTCATTGCCAAATAAATCTTTGGTACCACGGAGTCTTTTAATCATAAGAATATTTTAAAACACTTTATGCTTTTTTATAATCTAAATAATGATTGAGTTGTGAGTGTGTAGCTTATTTAATATCGCGCTTCATTAATAAGCCCGGTTTGAATATAGCCACTTTTTTGGGTGGGACAGGAACTTCTTCGCCTGTTCTTGGATTCCGACCTATTCTGCCTTTGCGTGCCTTCACTTTAAAAATACCAAAGTTTCTTAGTTCAACGGTCTCGCCATCAGCCAAATATTGTGTGATGCAGTCTAATGTCTTTTGCACAACAACTTTAACATCAACTTGCTTAACACCGCTTTCATTTGCTATTTTTAAAATAATATCTTTCTTTGTAATAGCCATAACAACTCCTTTGTTTTAAAAATCTAGATCCTAGAATCCGCGTTCAAGAATTCATCTACCAAGATAATACCTAATACTCATAACTAACAACAAAATTAATAATGTGCCAAAAACTACGGGAATCGTAACAAAGCGACTAAGTCGACTTTTAATTTTCCTCTGAGTCCGAATTCCACTAACAGACTTCTTTCTTTGGAGTGAGTCAATCCACTGATTAATTTCCCGGTCAACGACTTGAGACGCCCGGTCAAAATCTCGCAAGCGTTCGTCAGAAAGCGAATTAAAGTCATCGATGCCAAGAATGAGGCTAATCGACTCCCGCATGCCGTCTGATACATTCGGCTTAAACTTAGCCGAAGCAATATCATTAAACCTTTTTTTTAAACCCGCTAAGGCATTTATTTTTTCAAAAGAGTTTTGGTCATTCCCAAACGCCACTTGTGGCTGCGCCATGCATTCTTTTTTAAACAAAATCCAATAATTCTGAAAGGATTCAATTGCATTAATAATATCATTTTGAGCTGTCATAATAATTGCAATAGGTTATCACAACTACACTTACGCGTCTAGACTCTCTAATAAGTAAACTTCCAAACAAGCACATATATGCAAAATTATGTTATTTTATACGTATGTCCAAATCATTAGTTGCCCTATACAAAGGCGCAAACCCGACATTTATAGCCATATCGCTCTTTATGGCGACATTTATACTTCGCTTAGCATTCGGCCTAAAGTTTGCCTTTGAGCCATATTTTGATTTCACAATTAGCATACCGGGATCTGATCAAAACTTCTTTTTCTCGTGGGCTACTGCCATCCGCAATGGTTCTTGGGTATGGGCTGAGCAATCAGCAAAAGCGGCCTTCCAAATCGCGCCTTTATACGCCGGCCTCATGTCCGCCTCACTTCAAATTAGCAAATACCCGTTTGCGCTGCTCATTATCCTACAAAGCCTACTTTCATCATCTCTTATTTTTTTCTTCATCGGTTTGGCCAAAAAGTTAAAATTAAAATACGTCGGCTTAGTGTCTGCGTTGGTTTGGGTTTTTTATGGGCCGTCTTACTTCTACGACGCCTGCATGATTCGAGCATCACTGCTAACTTCATTAGGCTTCATGATTGTCTTCTTTTTATATCACTATTTAGAATTACCGAATCTTAGACGCCTCATTCTACTTGGCGTTAGTTTGGGAGTTTTGTTTGCGATAAGGCCTTCTCCCTTGCTTGTGGCTTGCCCGCTTATCCTATGCGCTTTGTCTTTAAAGAAAAAAAGTTTTAAGTTATGCTTAGGTTCAATAGGGTTGATTTGCATTATCCTAATCACAGTCTCGCCAATCACGGCTCGAAATTGGATGGCTTCACAAACTTGGGTGCCTGTATCCGCTCAAGGCGCAGATGCTTTAATCTTAGGGAATGACGCAACTGGGCCTGGTGTTAGCTTCGTGCCGACACAGCAATCTAGCCGACTAAAGCGAGAATCTAAAGACAGCTCGCTTATTGCTATGCGCCTTATCATGCGTGAATTAAAACAATCGCCGATTGAGTATCTAAAATTATATCTACGCAAATCCAGAATGCTTCTGAATGGCTACGAAATTCCCGCCAATTATAGCTTTTATTTATTTCAGCGATTCTTTCCACTCAGCAAATTGTGCTTTTTGAGTTATTGGCTATTACTCCCTTTTGCTGGCTTAGGCGTGTATGTCTTGATTAAGACTAAATCTAGTGGGCCATTTTTAATTTGTTTTTTGTCACTTGCGTGTGGCATGCTCGTCATACATATACAATCCCGCTATCGTTTTCCGCTTGCGCCATATTTGGTTTTCTTGAGTTCTGCAGCCGTCATTAAGTGTTGCGATTTATTGCGCTCGCGCAGAACTATCGCAGCACTATTAATCATCGGGTATATCGCCTGCGTTCTATTATTAACGAGGCCTCTGCCGTCCTATGGCTATAACTTTGCCACAAAAGGAAATGGGGTCACGGAGCTAAATCAAGAGTCGATTAGAGAGGTGGATTACTTAACTGCCTTACTGGCCTACTTTGTAGTTGGTCAGAATAAATACGCTGAAGAAATCAATAAGCTTTCAATTGACGCCTATGCAGCGTATGGGACACATTTTTTAACGGAATTCAAATCAAAAACTTCTGACTTTAGTAATTATTTTTTAAAAAAATAATTCATCACGCAACTGGAGGCTAAGCCAATGGCTCACGGCAAAAGCCGCGACCAACCACGCAATCACTAATCCTCTCAGCAAACGGCAAATAACTTTGAGGAACTTCAACCATCGTTTTAGCAATGTGTAACATACGATTCAATGTCTCACCCCCATCATCGCAACTAACTATTTCTTGCAAATCATCAAAGGACGCTGTGCTTTTTAAGTCAACAATGAAGCTCTTGTTAATTTCCTCCCCCAGCAAAACGAGGATTTTTCTATAGTCTCTATGCATACCCATCTCCCTTTTTGTTTAATAAGATTGCGCAATTCCATATTAATTCTAAACGCATACAATTACCCATTCTCGTTTGTTTAATCAAAGGTTACCTTGTGTAAGAACTGCATTCAATATTGAAAGTTGATTTAGGCACTTCTTAGGCCTGTAATTAAATATTTTGAATAAGTAGTTTCAGGGTGATCACAGTTAAGTTGAATCATGTGCAATTAAGTGCAGCCCTACTTAATATCCTCTAATATCTTACCTATGCGGAATTATCGTTTAGTTAACGTAGGGATTTTTTTATTTAACTTTGACAATAACAATAGTCATATCATCGTGTTGCGGGGCCTGGCCAACAAATTCACCGATAGCCTTGGATGTTTCGAGGAGGATTTCATTGGCTGTCATATGCGATAAGCGTTTGATAACCATTCCCAATTGATCTATTCCAAACATTTGCCCAGACTCGTTCATTGCTTCAATGAATCCATCTGTATATAAAACCAAAATGTCACCACACTCAAATGCAACCTCTTCCTCAGCATACTCTTCATCATCCATTATGCCTATGGGCATACCACCCGTAACCATCGATTGAAATTCGCCCGATGATTTTTTGTACAAAAGTGGCGGGAAGTGCCCTGCGTTTGAATAAGTTAGCTTTTTTCGGAGAGGATCGTAAATGCCTGAGATGTACGTAATGAACATACCCTCGGTAAGCGTTGAGTCCAATGCGATGTGGTGATTTGTTTTTTGGAGCATTTGAGCGGGTGATGATTCATTCATGGCAATGACCCTAAAAATGGATCGGGAATTACTCATGTAGAGTGAGCCCGGAAACCCCTTACCAGCTGCATCTGCAATAATAAAGCCAACTTTATTTCCGGTTGGAAAAATAAAGTCATAATAATCACCGCCCACCGTCTCAGCCGGAAAGCTACGTGCAGCAATTTCTAATTCAGGTATATGTGGAACATCTTTAGGTAGGGCGTTCATTTGCAACTCAGCTGCTATAGCCAATTCCTTAGTTATGGCCTCTTTCTCCCTCACTGTCTTTTCTAATTTTGACATATACGTCTTTAATTCAACACCCATATGATTAAAATTCGTTGCCAACCGACCCAATTCATCATTGCTCTGGGACGGAATATTAATATCAAAATTCCCAGCAGAAACACTTTGAGTCAGTGACTGCATGTCCTCAATACGTTTAATAAAACGACTTAGAATAGACCAGCTAATATTGGCCAAAAACCATAGACCAGCTGCAGTCATGCAGAATATAATTATGGCGCGTAATAACAATGGCTTCAGCAAGTCTCCAATGGCCATTGTGTATAACAAATAAAATCCATGTGGTTCGAGGTATTCGGCAACAATCAAATGTTGGCCGGCCCAAGTCACGCCTGAATGAATAGCGCCGTCTTCTAAGGTCTGCTCCACTAAATATGGAATTTTTTCTGCCGGCACACCTTTAGTTTGAACGGCAAGTACGGCATCTCCGGATTTTAAATTAACGGGCTGCAAGGCTTCGACATCCGCCAATGCTATGCTGGCTATCGCGTCAATTAAGCCATTTAGAGGTAAGCCCATCCGCAACTGACCTTTAACACTCCATTGATTGGGGCCATATAGCGGGGATTCAAAAACAACACGCTCATTTGGGATATCAAAATTAACTAAATGTGATTTGGTGAACGTATTTTGCGTAGTCTGCTTAATGTTAGGAACAGCGCTCAGACCATTTTCTAAGGGATAATTGATTTTGTAGCCGCTAAGCATATTTATACCAATACTCACCACAGGGTGATTATTGGTGTAATCCTGGACTTCACGCTCTAAAAATGGATTCGAATCAACTTGCTGTTCTAGACGAATACGCAAACTATCCATTGCGTTTAATTGCGTAGTCACCCATTGATCAGCCATATGAATCGATATTGATACGGCTGACTGAGCCGTCTGGGTGACATATGATTTAAATTCTTGATAGGCGAAGTATTGTTGTGCAGCTGTCATGCTAAGGGTGAGCATGAAAACACCCACAAAGAGGATTAGACCTAATTTAGTACGAATAGAAATAAACATAAGCCTAGACTACGATAGATATGATTTTTTTTCTAGGATTATTCTAAATCGGGCACATCAAGTTTAGGCGGCACAAGGCAGGGCGGCCTTGGTTGAGGCTTTGACTTTCCATTTATCAGGTTCAACCTCAGCCTCAATACACACCCAAACGTCACCACCAGCAATGCCATCAACATCTAAATTATATAATAAATTCACAATCGTAGGATCCACGCTCAAGCGTTCATACCCGTCTACAACACCAGCCTTAACCAAATACCAGTCTTCCGTCCGCTCGCGCACAGAGCCACCCAATAATTGCCTTTGATTATAAACAAGTGACAATGTTGCAACCGCCACTGTTGTCAGCATAATCGCAGTCAAAATCGTGATCATCAATGCAACGCCTCTTTGGTTTCTTAGACATTTGAATATTTGCATTTTAAAAATCCGGCGGCCCACTCAAAAGGTAAACCGTGGTCTGATAATCCTTAGATTTTGAATTATTTTCACCATAAGTAATCGTGAATTCTATCTTAACGCTTCTTTGATCAAGTGACGTGCTAAATAGACATGTTGTGACATTGAGATCTGGGATAACCTCTTCACTGGTTGCGGTAACATTAGCAGTAATAGTACCGTCTAACTGTGTGCGAATATTGCCTCCAACTAATAGATATTTTATGAATGTGTCATCAGTTAAAACAGCTGGCGTTTGGTTGTCGTTTTCATAATCTGATCTATCCCATTGAAGTTTCAAACCGGCGCCTGAATCAGTGATTGTCGGCTTTAGCCCGAGAGTGCTTCGACGGGCTATATGCTCTAATAATAAATACCCATCGGTAACAGTATCTTGATAGGTCGCATCCTTAGCCATTTTAAGCCCAGATATATAGACACTGGTGGTGGCCACGAATATGACGCTCAAAAGAGAGGCTGCGATCAATAATTCGGTCAAAGTAACGCCGTGTCGATTAAGCATAATACGCTTAGAAAAAAATGTTCGCATCACACTTCGCTCACATTCATTGCCACGCGTCGATAGCTCTTACCCGCAACAGCTTGAATCGTATAGTTAATCTCATAATTTTTATCGTCAAAAGCGACCGGCGTCAGTATGTGAGTACCCACGGCCAAGTCTACATCCCAATCAACTGTATTTATTTTTTCACTCAATAGCTCTAATTGTTCTCTGGCAATGTTCGTCAATACAGATCGTGTTTCTTCAGGCTGTTGAAACTTCTTAGTCTCAGCAAAAGTCAGCAATATCGTCCCAACAATGGCTGAGAAAAGCGTTGCCGCAATCACAATTTCTATTAATGACACACCCCTATGATTGAGGTTGTTAAACTTTTTTATAAGAAACATGCCTATACTAAAAAGAGCACCCTGTTTTGGTTATTTCACCATCTACGCCACCTGTACCAACAGATATGGCGAATACACAAGCCGTACCTATGCGCGTTGCCGACGCGGAGTATTTAGTAGTGGTGGGTGTTTGAGCACCTAAAGCGAATACATAATTCTCTTGCTCTAATTCAATGCCAAGTTGTGCATTTGTTAAGGCAGTTGTTGCGGCGGCACCCGCATAGGCGCCGGTGTCTAATCTATAAATTTTCTCTGCGGTGTGAATAACTTTTAGGCCTACTGTTGCCTCAGTCGAGCGTGATTTTTCAACGCTCTTTTGATAACCGGGCACGGCAATACCCGCCAGCACACCCATAATCACAATGGCTATCAGAAGCTCCATTATAGTAAAGCCTTGAATATTATTTTGATTACTTGAATTCATAAACCCCTCATTTCTTGTAAAAAAGGCGCCAATTAATTGGCGCCTTTTTTACAATAATTAACTCTTTACTATGATCACAAATCTATTCAATGCGCATAGTTTTTTACAGTATTCTCGCACCCGCTGGATCAGCGGTAGCCACGAGCACTGTTGGAACTGTCGCGGTACTGAGACATGCCGATAGCGCTGTTCCTAACACACATGCACTTGCGACAAAATTGTCGGGCCCCGTAGTAGCTGTGACATTGTAAACAAATGCATGCTTTTGGCCTGCTACTTCATCATTTGGATTAAAGTCCAAATCAGCATTTACGCCAAAGTCACCTGTCTCAGCAAAATAGCGCATTTCTGATGCACGAATCGCATCCAAAAATCCCAAAGCTTCGGATTTTTCGGCTCTAGCCACAAAACCACTATATACCGGTAAGGCAACGCCTGCCAAAACTCCAAGTACAACAATCACGATTAACAGCTCCATCAATGTGAAGCCCTTATTATTTTTATTAACTATCATATTTCCCCCTCTTGCTTAGGTAGCACACAGACATTAAAAAATTGATCAACAATACTTCGATCCATAATGTAGACTATATCATATATTTGTTCATAATTCAAGATTAGTTACAATCATTATTAATATTCATGTTAGATAGGACATGTATACCATTTATTCATCTTAGATACTGTTTTTTAATCAAAAGTAATCACAATCATTTACTACCAACATTACTTAACGGCTGAGCTTAGCGTTAATATAGGCAGGAACATAGCTACCACCAAAAAACCAATCACCCCGCCGACAAATACAAGAATGATTGGCTCAATTAAGGCTGATATTCGACCCACCGAGACATTCACGCGCGCTTCATAATACTCAGCCACACGAATCAACATTTCGTCCAATTTACCGATTTCTTCACCTACCATCAAAACCTGCGTCATCATCGTCGAGAACAAGGGCTGCTTCATCATGGATTGTGACAGCGCCACACCCTCCTGAACATCCGCTTTAACCTTAGTCAGCGCTTGTTCATAAACTAAATTACCTGTTGCCCTAGAGCCTATATCTAAACTTTGTATAAAATTAACGCCGCTTTTGAGCATAATTGACAAATTAACGCATAACCTGGCAATAATTGCGTCCTGAACCATTTCGCCAAAAACAGGTAGTGCCAATAATAGCTTATCCCTCGCGAATCGCCCATTAAAAGTACGTACGTACATACGCAGCAAATACATACCTATAATAGAAACGGCTATCATGAATAATATGTTATAGCGCACAAAATCGCTAAAACCCAATATGACGAGCGTCAATGCAGGTAATTCAGCATCAAAACTTTCGAATAATTCGGCAAATACAGGGATAATGCTAGTCACAAAGAAAAGAATGGCTCCACAAGCAATGAGCATTAATATGCCGGGATAAATTAGGGCTGTGGTGACTTTTTTCTTTATGCCCTCTGACGTCGCCATATTACTAGATAATTCATTTAATACAAAAGGCAGCTTACCCGTCATTTCGCCGGCCTCAACAATATGCAGCCAAACATTGGGGAATATATCAGGTCGTTTACTCAAAGCATCTTTAAATGTAGTACCCGCAGATATGTCCTGACGGATAACAACGACAGCATCCTTCAGTTTAATGCTCGTGATTTGAGGCAATAATATGTCAATCGCCCTTAAAAAACTCACTCCGGCTTCTAGTAAAGTTGCAATTTCTCTGGCAAAAGAGAGCAAATCTTCAGGTTTGACGCGTTTATGTTTTTTAACCGGTTTTTTGCCAAAATTTTCTAGGACTGAGGCGATGGTCAATTTGGTAATGGTCAAACTTTGCTTGTGCAATTCGGTAATCGCCACCTCTTTATCAATGGCGTCAATAATACCAGTAACTGGGAGGCCGTTCGGGTCTCTGGCGCTATACTTAAACGATATCATATTAATATTTGAAACTCGCGCGAGATCTATTCACCAGCTACCGTCAGCGAGGCAACCTCCTCTATAGACGTCGTGCCGGCCATAACTTTCCTGTATCCTGACTCCTGCAAGGTCACCATCCCATTAGCCTTAGCGGCAGCGCGAATCTCCGGCGTGGGCGCATTACGAGCAATCAATTCCTCCAAAGCCTTAGACCCAAACAAAATTTCGTGAATCGCCAATCTGCCAGAATAGCCAGAATTACGACATTTATCACAACCTTTAGGTTCATATATATCGCCTTCAAAATCCGCAAAAATCGGTGGCAGGGCATGCTTGGACAGCGTGGATACAACTTTGCATTCTGTGCATAAACGACGCAATAATCTTTGAGCAACAATCATTTGCAAAGAAGCGCTCACAAAAAATGGTTCAATGCCAATATCTAATAAACGATTAATGGCAGTCGGGGCATCATTGGTATGTAATGTGCTAAAAACCAAATGCCCCGTCAAGGCAGCGCGAATACATATTTGCGCAGTTTCGCTATCACGAATTTCGCCCACAAGAATAACATCCGGATCTTGCCTCAAAAACGCCCTTAAGCCAGTCGAAAACGTCAGTCCAATTTCAGACTTAGCTTCAACTTGATTAATACCGTCTATTTGGTACTCCACCGGATCTTCAATCGTGACTATATTTTTTTCGGGTGTTTTTAAAGTAGTTAATGCCGAATACAATGTAGTTGTTTTGCCGCTACCGGTGGGGCCTGTCATCAAAATTAAACCATGCGGTCTATGGATAGCTTCATTGAACTTCGCCAGAATATCAGGTTCGAATCCAAGTGAATCTAGAGAAACATTGACATTGGCCCTGTCCAGAATACGCATGACGATTTTCTCGCCATGCAATGTCGGTATTGAAGATACTCTAAAATCAATCATTCTATTTAGAATATTGGCGCTAAAACCGCCGTCTTGAGGCAAGCGCCTTTCGCCAATATCCATTTTTGAAAGAACTTTAATACGCGAAATAATAGGTAGGGCCATATTTTTTGCTGGTGGCGGTATATGCATTAACTTGCCGTCAACTCTATACCTTATAGCTACCATATCTCTAAAGGGTTCGATATGTATATCACTTGCCTTGCCCTTAACGGCTTGCAATAAAAGTAAATCTGTCATTTGAATCACAGGGCCCGCATCAGCAGACTCGGCAGCGTTATCAAGCGAAACCGTCTCATTAACGTCATCGGTGACATCAGCGCCAACATCATAAGTGTCATCCACAACTCGCTCTAATAGATTACCCTCGCCATAGAATGCATTAATCGCGGAATTAATGTCTGTTCGTGTAGCGATAATGCATTGCAAATTATTGCAATTCGAAACCATGCGAATATTATCCATCAAAACAATATCGAGAGGATCTGCCATCACTATCGTAATCCCACCTGCTTCGCACTGCAAAGGCAAGATCTCATTTTTCCTAGCAAAATCCTCTGGAATCCGCACTGACAACTCATCTATAGTCTGCGAGGGCTGCAATTCACCCTCATCATAAGAACCAAAAGGTATTTGCAATTGCTGCGATAAGGTCTTAGCTAAATCTTCTTCAGAAATAAACTTCAGTCTCATCAAGATCTGACCCAAAGTCAATTTGGAGCCATCTTGACGCTGACGTGATAAGGCCTCATTTAATTGCTCGCTAGAAATGACTTCCGCCTGCACAAGAATATCACCTAATCTTAAACGTGGTTCTGCCATAATAAATCCCTATGCCCTATTTATGGTTAATCATTATTGTAATGTTGATATACCGATTCATGTCTGCTTAAAACATTTTAGTATCGACTTATATTCGTTTAAATAACTCATTTATATTCTGTTTGAATTGACATTACGTTAATGATCTTCTAATTGCTCGATCATTTCACGCATTCTATCTCCAGGCAAAACACTTTTTAACTTTTTGAGTGGTTTGGCCTTAGCGTGTTCTAAAATCACAGGCGCTTTTAATGGCATCAATGCTTTGGGGCTAATCTCTAATGATTCTTTCAAATCCACATCATCGTTTTGAGTCTGCTCTATCACCGGAACGTCCCTGTCAATTTTTTTTACCTTCGATCCGTCTACTGGATAAAGAAAATGTTGATTTTGATACAAAACGGTAACACCATGCTGATCAATTAATTGCACAACGGATTTGGCCACCTGGCCGTTCACACCAATAACCTCACCGTTGATAATCGCTTGTGGTTTATTTGAATTCCAGATCACGCCTTGTATTTTGAGTGGTGGCGGAATGACAATCACTTTGGGCTTGGCTCTTAATTTGGGTTTTGTTATGGGCACGGACGCGGGCTCTATTTTAATTTCTATTTTTTTAGGCAAAGCGCTAACGAATGGATCTCGTGCCGCACTCGCTTCATAGATGATTATTGAATCAGCAGCACATAATGCTTGCGCGGGTATAAGCGTTGCTATAATAGTAAAAATTAATAATTTAGTATTCATGAGCATCGTCACGATCTTCTTTAAGAGGTGTGTGTGCCCGGAGCGCTAAATTAAAACTCAAACTATCATTGTTTGGATTCGCGCCGGTCGAAGATAACGTTGCAGTTTTAACGTGTATTTCAGGCGCGTGGGATTCTAGAGCCGCAACAAATTTTCCCAAATCATGATATTTTGCAGTGCCCATTAATTGCACACCCATGGCTTCAAAATGATCAAGCACAATATTAGTCTGCGGCGTAAGAGATTCAATATTAATAGGGTATTTTGTTGCCGTATCATTAATTACCTGAATCAATTTTTTTACATCATTCGTTTGCCAGAAACTATCTAATGTATTCTCAATTTTCTTATTGGATCTAACAATATTCTCCAAAGGCTCACGTTTCTCTTTTTCTAATTTCAGATTCAATTTGACAGCATTCAAATCCTTTTTCATATCCCCTAAAACGAATAAATTAGCCATCCATATACCCATAATAAATATGACTAATGTCATCGCGCCTAATTTGCCCCAAGACGTTTTCATAATGGTATCTAGATTCATTTCTTTGCCCCAGAATAAAAACACCTAATGGTGAAAGTTGATTTGAGCAGCCCATCACTATTTTGATTGTGAATTTGAATTAGTTGGACGTCTTGCATACCTTGCATCAACGCCTCATCAGCCATCAAATCACCAACCCATTGATTCACTTTTGTCACTGCTGCAGCTGGATCACTCGCTAATATGGTGCCGGTAATCACAATGGACGGCTTTGGCTCAGACGCATAGACGACGCCTTGCAGCCATGTCTTTTCAGGTAATATTTGGGCGATGCGAGCCATTTTTAAAGACCATAGGCTGCGATTATCGCGCATGTCCCTCACCAGGCGAACTTTTTTCAAACTGGCCATATCCTGCATTTCTAAAGTTACCTTATCCAACGTAGCGTTTTCTCCATATTTAACATTGTATTCGGATTGAATTTTGGTTAGCGCCTCAGTGGTTGAACTAGTATTCATCTTAATCGAAACAAAATTTAAAGCTAAGATAATAACTAAGATAATGCCCTCTCGAATACTCCATTTGGTCAAAAAAGCTTGCTCGTCGCTAACCCTCATCTTATTAAGAGAGAATCCTTTTTTAGCGGTCGGTGACAAATTAATTTTTTGTGGCCTGAATCGATATGAGGCGTCGAGTGCTGCGCCCAATGCCTTGGCAACACCTAACTGTGGTTTGATCTTACCCTTTATTTTGCTGGCAATGTCGTGTCGTTTTGCAGTAATTTTTAATTCTGACATAATCAACTGAGCCAATACATCTTTAGATTCGTCAGCCAATATCACAACTTCATCCAAAATTTGGCCTTTGAATGATTTTGCAAAATAATCAATCGAAAGTCTTATGTCAGGTATATAATCTGCAGCCACAATAGACTTATTCATATCAGGCAATATTTGGCTATGCCTAGCCAACATGGGTAAGCCATCGCAAATAAT
>JBLINS010000029.1:0-27016 GCA_047639455.1 Candidatus Omnitrophota bacterium | reverse complement strand
AGTACTTAGTTTAGCTGCTGGTGAACCTGATTTTCCTACACCAACCAATGTCCGTGATGCGATTCAGAAGTCTCTGGAGAATGGCTTCACTAAATATACCCCCACATCGGGTGTGCCAGAGCTCAAAGAAGCAGTTGTTAACAAAATCAAGCGTGATCAAAAAATCTACATTGAATTGGGTAATGTCGCAATATCATGTGGCGCCAAGCATTCACTTTATAATATTATTCAAGTCTTAGTGAACCCGGGGGACGAAGTGATTGTTCCCGCGCCTTATTGGGTCAGTTATCCAGAGATGGTTAAATTGGCTTCTGCCACACCTGTCTTTATAGACACATCCAAAACTAAATTCATTTTGACAGCGGACGTTTTGCGATCGGCATTAACCGAAAAGAGCAGAGTTGTCATTCTTAATAGCCCCTCAAATCCAACGGGTGCTGTCATCCCGGTCCCAGAGCTTAAGAAAATAGCCGAATTGGCTCGTGAAAAAAATCTGATCATTATTTCTGATGAGATATATGAAAACTTTGTTTACGACCAATTGAAACACGTTTCAATCGCGGAGGTTATGGCTGATTGGCAAGACTATGTCATTATCGTTAATGGCGTATCAAAAAGCCATTCAATGACAGGTCTAAGGATTGGCTATACCGTAGCAAATGCAGCTTTGATAAAGAAAATTGGTATTGTGCAGGATCATTCCACATCAAATCCGACTTCCATTAGTCAAAAAGGAGCGATAGAAGCTCTCACTATGGATGTTTCATTTTCTGAAGAGATGAGAAGTAAGTTTGAGATAAAGCGAGATTTGATAGTCGATTTGGTAAATCAAATTGACCAATTAAGTATAGTTGTCCCACAAGGGGCATTTTATGCTTTCGTGTCAGTTGCTAAAACTGGCCTTAAGCCAAATGATTTTTGTGATCGGTTATTGGAAGAACATTACGTAGCCACGATTCCAGGTGAGGGCTTTGGGTCAGAAGATTGTATCCGACTTAGCTTCGCTGCATCGATCGAGGATATCAAAGAAGCATTCAAGCGTTTAAAAACTTTTATAGATTCAATTTAATTCGTTGCTGCATATTCAGACATATAAATATAAAAATTCTTTAAGGAGATAAAATGGCATACGGAGTGACTTTAATACCTGGCGATGGTGTGGGACCTGAATTATCTGAAGCTATGCGTCGCTGTGTTGACGCTACTGGTGTTTCAATTGATTGGGAAGTCATGAATGCTGGTGAGGCCGTTATGGAGAAAGAGGGCACGCCTATGCCAGAAGCTGTTCTAAACTCTATACGCAAAAATAAGGTTGCCATAAAGGGCCCTATAACAACGCCAGTGGGCAAAGGCTTTAGATCCGTAAATGTTGCTTTGCGCAAAGAACTCAATTTATATGCTTGCTTGAGACCATGCAGATCTTATGAGGGCGTTAGTAATTCTGTGTCGGGAATCGATTTAGTCATCGTTCGTGAAAATACTGAAGATTTGTATGCGGGCATAGAATATTTTGAAGGCACTGATGAAGTCGCAAAAATAATTGAAACGATCAAATCACTAAGCCCAGATGCCAGAATTTATGATCGAAGCGCTATAAGTATTAAGCCAATTTCTGTGATTGGCTCTGAGCAAATAACAAAATTTGCATTTGATTATGCTGTTCAGCACGATCGCAAGCTTGTGACAGCAGTACATAAAGCCAATATCATGAAGGCGACCGATGGATTATTTTTAAGAACGGCCGAAGAAGTTTCTAAGAAATATGCGGACAAAATCGAATTCAATGAACGCATTGTTGATAATATGTGCATGCAATTAGTCCAGCGACCTAAAATCTATGATGTTATGGTTTTGCCAAATCTGTACGGAGATATTGTATCGGATCTCTGCGCCGGTTTGATTGGTGGATTGGGCGTTGCGCCAGGTGCCAATATCGGTAAAGATATGGCCGTTTTTGAAGCCACACATGGTTCCGCGCCAAAATATACTGGCAAAAATATGATGAACCCAACAGCATTGATTCTCAGTTCTGTAATGATGCTACATCATTTAAATGAGAGCGATGCCGCTAATCGTTTAGAGGCAGCCATTGCTAGCGTAATTAAAGAAGGCAAGGACGTTACCTACGACTTGAAACCTCTCTTAAAAGAAGATCCCACAGCCGTTGGCACAAGCGACATGGCCGATGCTATTATTGCGCGCCTAAAATAAACATTAATGACTATAGCTAGGTCACCTGTCACCCAAATTGATGATTATTCAAGATTTGGCAATAAGCCAAATCGTTTACCGCAATGGTTGAGAAAGAGTCTTAAGGTCGGAAAGACCGCCACATCAACGACTAGCTTGCTATCGGATTTAGGTTTGAATACCATTTGTGAGAGCGGCAAATGTCCAAATCGCAATGAATGTTATTCTCAAAATACCGCTACATTCATGATATTGGGCGACTTATGTACACGCAATTGCCGATATTGTTCCGTGAAGCCTGGCAAGCCAACGGCCCCTGACGCTAATGAAGCTGCGAAAGTTACTGAAGCCATATTTCGACTAGGTCTGGAGCATGTGGTCATTACGTCAGTGACTCGCGATGATATAGCTGACGAGGGAGTTTCCCATTTTGAAGATGTACTCAATGCCATTAGGGCCAAAATGCCTAATATCGTATTAGAAGTTCTCACGCCTGATTTTAAGCGCGATATTAATAAGGCGGCTAAGGCATTCGCCGGTTTTCCTATAGATATTTTTAATCATAATATTGAGACTGTTAAAGAACAGCATGGGCGCATGCGGCCACAGGGCGGTTATCTTGATTCACTAGCATTGCTTAAAGAGGTTAAGCGGCTAAATCCCAAAACCATCACTAAAAGTGGCGCTATGCTGGGCGTGGGTGAGACTCGCGCTGAAGTTCTAGTGATGCTGGATGATTTGCGCTCCGTTCAATGCGACATGCTCACTTTGGGCCAATATTTACAGCCAGAAAAACAAGCTTATCCCATCCATCGCTATGTGGAGCCTGCGGAATTCGATTTTTATAAGCGCGAAGCATTGGATAAGGGATTTTTAATGGTTGAATCCGGACCATTCGTTAGGTCTTCCTTCCACGCCAAAGATTCATTCATTGAGTTGAAAGAACATCTAAAGCACCGCTAAATAATGAATTGGCAAAGCCAATACAGATTTTGCATTTATTTAGCTAGTGTCTTACCTAGATTTGCAGCAATTATGGTCGCTGAGCTTTTGGCGCGTCTTAACTATATATGCAAGCCCTCAGAAAGAACGTGTATAAGACGTAACCAAAGCTGCATTAATCAATATTCCCAATTAACCAATAACCCAAAAGTTAGCGCTCTGTCGGTATATAGATCTTTTGCACATATATGTGTTGATTTATTGTACGAGACGAAGGTCGACCGCGCTAACTTTATAAGCGTAACTCATGCGGCCGATGCTAAAAAAATCATTGAATTTAGTGAGCGCCACAACGGAATTGTGCTTGCAACATGTCATTTGGGCCATTGGGAGCTCGGTGCTATGGCTATGGCTTGCCTGGGTTTGCCTATTAGCGTTGTTGCGGAATCGCCAGATTCAAAAATTGGTATGCAGACACTAATCGAGCGTCGGCAAAAATTCGGCGTGCAGACGTTAACGGGAAAAATGCGTATGCGCTCAGCCATTAAACAACTGACTAATGGTCGAAGTATCGGGATTGCGGCAGATAGACTTTATGGGTCCGACGGTAGGCGAGCGTCATTATTTGGTAAAGATTGCAATTTGCCTAAGGGCCCTTTGTTTTTGGCGCAAGTTACGCAGAAACCCATTGTGCTATGTGTTATGATTAAAAGCCAAAATAATGGAAAAAATATTTTTCGCATCACGTTTGAGGATCCAATTATGCCACATAATAACGATCCGAAGCTGGCGCAAGTGGCATTGGACCAAAAAATGCAATCAGTCATTCAGCGATATCCGAATGAGTGGTGTGTTTTTGAAAATTTTTTTTAACCCAATCTTTGTTAGTGGTATGAGTAGAAATTTCCTGGGGGAGCACTATTGAGTAATACATTTTATAAAAAAATGGCTATATTGTTGCCTGTTTATAATGAGGCGCCGTCTATCAAGGCCTTGCTCACCGACATCTCAAATTATGGTATTAAGACTTTGGTTGTTGATGATGGATCAGTGGACGGCTCAACGACAATTTTGAAAGAAATTGGAACGGATGCTATATACTTTGAAAAAAATCGAGGTAAGGGATATGCCTTACGCAAAGGGTTTAAGCGCTTATTGAGCGAGGGCTATGACTGGATATTAATCATGGACGCCGACGGGCAGCACTTACCTGAGGAGATTGATAAATTTGTCAATAAAGCCATGTCGACTGATTGCGATCTCATTAGCGGAAATCGTTTGGACAATCCTGAAGGTATGCCGCCAATCAGAATTCTAGCTAATAAATTCATGTCGTGGTTGGTTGGTAAAATTGCGGGCGTTGAGGTTAAAGATTGCCAATGCGGCTATAAATTTTTGTCCGCCAATTTTTTAAGGCAAGCCAAATTAAGCGCAGATCATTTTGAGATTGAGGACGATTTGTTGATGGAAGCCATTCGGTTAAAATGCAAAATTGGCTATGTTTCGATCAAAACGGTTTACAAAGACGAGGTTAGCCACATCAATCCCATACTCGACACAATTCGTTTTTTTTCATATTTATTTAAGTCGAAGCGTTCATAGATTAACAGTTTATGCATAGGCGATTTTGCATTAGCTTAAGCGTTTCGACTTTGATTCACTTTATGATTCTTTTTCCAGTTTATACAAATGCTGAGAATCATGCTAAACCCCACAATGCGTCAGATATGAACATTCATATGCGCATTGAGCCCCCTAGGATTATGACTCCCAAATTGGCTGCAAAACAACTTGGAGTAAAACAAGCCGCAAGCGCTCCAGTTGCGGCGCAAGTTTTGATGAACCAGCCCAAGACCAAAGAAATATTTACAGAATATTTCAATAAGGTTCGTGAACGTATTATAAAGTCAGCGTCTGTTTATGAAAAACGGGAGGGTGGCGAGGCGGTTATCCCCGTAAATTTTATTATTAAGCGCGATGGCAGTTTAGATGCCACGGATGCTCTGATACGTCTAGGTAGTCCCAAATTATCCGCTTTAGCTGAAAAAATAGTCATAGCTTCAGCGCCCTTTGGACCATTCCCAGAAAGCATTGAGCACCAAAAGGTGTCATTTTTAATTAATATAGAATTTCGCCCGTCTAATTAGGCTGCATGCATTCGAACATCATTGTTAAACAATTTGGTGAATTGGCGTACATTTGGGTCAAAATCAACGGTTTTTTTGTGGCACGGCCATGTATTATAGGGAAGCATTGCTCATTTACACTCTAAGGGTGCTGTGTTAATCTAATCCGCATGATTTCATCCTTAATACGCTTCATAATTAGTATTTGCCTGATCGGATTATTGGCATTTGTTTTGAGAAAAGACATCCCTACAATTGTAGAAACGGTGCACACCGTTGATTTGAGTTCACTGATAATTGGTCTTGGCTTCACGCTTCTAGGAGCTTGTGTCATGGGCTTGCGGTTAAGTTGGGTATTTAAGGCACAGAATATTACATTGTCATGGGTTGATGGTATTAAGACAACATATATAGGCTTATTTTTTAATAATTTCTTACCAACTTCTGTTGGAGGTGATATTGCAAAGACGTATTGCATAGCAACCAGAACTAAAGATGCAATAGGCTCTATAAGCGGCGTCTTTATGGACAGAGTTTTTGCGCTATTTATTTTTATATTAACACCTTCAATAACAGTGGTTTTTTTGGCCGACAATATTGATCCAAGAGTGACTCAATTGGTCTTAATGGTCCTTTTTGGCGCACTTGTTTTCTTGCTGCTTATATTTTTTCCAAAAATTCTCAAATTCCTGGCTTTTGCAAAGCCGGCTTTAAAAAGAGTGCCCGGATTTGATCAAGTTGTTCAAATTTATCAAAATATGCATGGAATGTCGCGTAATTTGAATATGGTGTCTAAGATAATGGGCGCGTCTTTTTTTGGGCAAATGCTGAATTTTTTTTCTATTTATATGTTATCAATTTCAATAGGGGCGCATATAAATATCACATACTTTTTTATGGCAGTGCCGGTCATTTTTTTATTCAGCATGCTGCCATCGATTAATGGGCTGGGCATAAGAGAAGCTGGGTTTGTGTATTTCTTTAGTGATTCCATGGGAAGTGGTGGCGCTAGCACATTGGCCATTCTTTATTTGTCTTATATGATTGCAGCAAGCATTATCGGCGGCATTGTGTATGCTACTCACAAAGAGTATCATTTTAATGCTAATGGTCTGAAAGCTTGGATGAAGACAAATTCCTCAAAAGAACAATCTTCAGCTCGGAATTTGCGTTAGAGCTCACCGAAATGGTGCAATTCATATCAATTTCTAATGCAAAATCCGGGTTTAAATTAAGGAGTGTGATATGTCAAATCGAATCACCGTGATCCACGGTCCAAATTTAGATAAGCTGGGCACGCGTGAGCCAGGTGTTTATGGATCCGTCACTCTAGAACAAATTAATTCGGCAATTAAAATCAGATGTGAGCGATTAGATTTGGTGGTCGAGTTCAAGCAGTCAAATCATGAAGGCGAAATTGTTGATTGGATTGGACAGTTATATGGAAATGGTAGTGAAGGCCTTTTGATTAATCCCGCTGCATACACGCATACAAGCGTTGCTATTCGTGACGCTGTAGCAGCGGCTGAAATACCAACAGTTGAAGTTCATTTATCTAACGTTTATGCGCGCGAGGAGTTCAGGCACAAGTCACTCATTGCCCCAGTTGCATCTGGGCAAATTAGTGGCTTTGGTTTGATTAGTTACACGCTCGGCGTAGAAGCTTTAGCTACTTTGATCCAAACAGGATTTGATAAGGCGGAGGAATCATTGTGAGTGTAAAGCATAGACTAAATAAATTCATGGCCATGGCTCAAAGTAAGAATATCGACGCATTCTTAATCACTGCTGAGCCCAATGTGACTTACTTAACCGGTTATAAGGGCACGGAGTCATTTGCTTTGATAATTGGCGGAAATAAATATTTTTTAACTGACTTTAGATATGCTGAACAAGCTCAGAAAGAGGCGATTGGATTCACAGTTTGCATTCGAAAGAATCGAAGCTACGTAAATATGGTTGACGATTTATGTCAAAAGCATGGGGTTGCTAGGCTTGGGTTTGAGCCGCATAGGATGAGCCATTCATTTTATAGAGACTTAAGTCGCGCCATGACCAAAGCTATTTTAATTCCTTGGGTGAATGCTGTGGAGAGTTTGCGTATAGTTAAAGAAGCTAATGAGCTAAAGCATTTGCGCGCCTCCGTGCGGCATGCATACTTCGGGATGCAAGATTTAGCCGCAACAATATTACCTGGTATGACTGAAAGAGAGATACAAGCACGATTGGAGTATCAAACTAAGTTGGCTGGATCGCAGAAACCAGCTTTTGATATTATTATTGCAGCTGATGTGAACGCCTCAATGCCACATGCCATATCAGGCTCCAATAAGCTTAAAAAAGACAATATTTTGCTTGTAGATATGGGGTGTGTGGATGACGGATATCACTGCGACTTGACCCGATGTTTTTTCACCGGTAAAATACCGCCTTTGCAAAGGAAAGTTTATGACATTGTCAGGAAGGCTCAAGAGTTGGGCATTAAAAAAGTCAGGCCCGGAGTTAGAGCTAGCGAAGTAGATTCAGCATGTAGAGATTATATTGATAAGAAAGGCTACGCCAAGTATTTTGGGCATGGGACTGGGCATGGAGTAGGCCTCGAAATACACGAAGCTCCAAACATATCTTTCAGGTCCAAAGAGGTTTTGGAAGAGGGTATGATAGTGACGGTTGAGCCAGGTATATATTTGCCAGGAAAGTTTGGCGTTCGTATTGAAGATATGCTTATGGTTGGCGGGAAGGCTAACCATGAAGTGCTAACTCAATCGATACCAAAGGTGAATTTAAATTAACAATCCAGGAGCTTAGGAATTGGAATATGGTTACTGCAAATGATTTTAAAAATGGAATTGTTATACGCTGGAATAATGCAATGTGGCAAATCACCTCGTTTCAACACAAAAAAATGCAGCAGCGCGCTCCGATTGTTCGCACCAAAATGGTGAATTTGAAAACGGGAGCGGCCTTAGAGCAGGCTTTTAGATCTTCCGAAAAATTCGAAGATGTGTATTTGGAGCGTAAAGAAATTCAGTATTTATATAATGACGGGGATCTCCTGCATTTTATGGATACAGCTGATTATCAAGATGTTGTGGTTTCTAAGGAAATTTTGGGAGAGCAGATACGCTTCATTAAAGACAATGATAATGTCAATGGATTGTACTGCGACGGAGAATTATTATCGGTTGAGCTGCCTCCATCAGTGGCCTTAAAAGTTATTGAAACTGAACCAGGCATAAGGGGTGATACAGCTAAGGCCGGTACCAAACCGGCGACAGTGGAGGGTGGTGCCGTTATTAGGGTGCCGTTATTTATTAATATTGGGGACGTGCTAAAAATTGATACACGAACCGGCGATTATTTGGAGCGTTCTTAATTCGGGGTAAAAAAAACCATGGTTAATATTAGAGAAGTAAAAAATTTGATTCAACTTATGAATGAAAATGATTTGACAGAAATCGAAGTAGAATTTGAAGGTGGTAAAATCAAGCTTAAGAAAGGTCCAGATGGCGTTGTCTATCGTGAGCCCGCTACCAGCATTGTCATGCCAGCAGCCAGCCAAGCCCAAGTGGGAGTCGCACCTCCGGTCGCTGCAGAGCCGGTCGGCCAAAGTATCAAATCCCCGATGGTTGGAACATTTTACGCTTCACCTTCACCCGACTCAGATGCCTTTGTGAGTGTTGGCGCAAAGGTTGAGGTTGGACAGGTCGTATGTATCGTTGAGGCCATGAAGCTAATGAATGAAATTAAATCAGAAATAAAGGGCACAATTACTGAATTGCGCGCCAAGGATGGCGAGCCTGTCGAATTTGGGCAGCCATTATTTTTAGTTAGCTAAGGGACTATAAATGAATAAACAACACATTTCTACTCCCAGCTTTAACCCATCTTTTTCCGATCTTCAATCGCGATTCTCGCAACGTGCAGTGAGCACGCCTCGAAAATCGCTCAATCAGATCGAACAAATCTGGACTAAATCTGAACGTATCAATGCACCGTTTATTCATTTACAATCCCTAAGAGAGTATAAAACAAATGTTTAAAAAAATATTAATAGCCAATCGTGGCGAAGTTGCTTTGCGCATTATAAGAGCAGCGAATGAAATGGGAATTAAGACAGTCATTGTTTATTCTCAGGCAGACAAAGATGAGCACTATTTAAATTTGGCTGATGAGGCGGTTTGCATAGGCGGGCCCTTGCCAAAAGATAGCTATTTGAACATACCTGCGATTATCAGCGCCGCCGAAATAACTGACGTGGAAGCCATTCATCCAGGCTATGGTTTTTTGGCTGAAAATGCTCACTTTGCTGAAGTGTGCGAATCCTGTGAGATTAAATTTATTGGACCAACTGCTAGCACCATAAGACAAATGGGTGACAAAATGGCTGCTAGAGATGCCATGCAAAAGGTCGGTGTGCCCATAACACCAGGCACTACGGATTCGATTCAAAATAAAGAAGAGGCTTTGAGGGTTGCGAAACAGCTTAAATACCCCATTATCTTAAAGGCTTCTGCGGGTGGCGGCGGAAAAGGCATGCGCGTTTGTCATAATGACATGCGCTTAATGAGTGCAATGCTGACAGCAGAGCGTGAAGCGGAAGCGGCATTTGGCAATGGCACTGTGTATATTGAAAAATATTTTGAAAAATGTCGTCATGTTGAAATACAGGTGGTTGGAGATAATTACGGTAATATCATTCATTTGAATGAACGTGATTGCACCATTCAAAGGCGTCACCAAAAATTAATTGAGGAATGCCCCTCACCTGCAGTTGATGCCAAGTTGCGGCGAAAAATGGGAGAAGTCGCCGTTAAAGCCGCGCAAGCCGCTAACTACGTAAGCGCTGGAACAGTTGAATTTTTATTAAATGATGATGGCAAATTTTATTTTCTTGAAATGAATACACGTATTCAAGTAGAACACGGAGTGACCGAACTGGTTTCAGGTATGGATTTAGTCAAGGAGCAGATTGCTATTGCAGCAGGCGAAAAATTGAGCATTCGAAAACAAGACAAAGTGCCTCTAAATGGTTCGGCTATTGAGTGTCGGATTAATGCGGAGGACTATAAAAACAACTTCGCTCCTTCACCCGGTTTGATTGATGAATACTACGCACCAGGTGGTTTGGGCGTTCGAATCGACACTCATGTCGGGGCAGGCTCGTTGATCAGTCCGTTTTACGACTCTATGGTTTCAAAGTTAATGGCTCATGGACCAAATCGAGAGCAAGCCATACAGACACTAACGAGAGCTTTGGATGAATATAAGATTGGACCGATCAAAACTACAATACCTTTACATAGGGAAATTGTAAGAAATCCCGTTTTTAAACGAGGTATGTATTATACGGATTTTATTCAACGATTATTTGGTAAGTATTTAAAAGATTCTAACTAGGGAGAGCTCATATGGCTTTGACTAATAAAAAAAGAGGTAAACAAATGAGAATAGGCGTATTGACTGGTGGTGGTGATTGCCCAGGTTTAAATCCCGTGATTCGCGCAGTTGTGCGCACATCCTTGCAAAGTGGCGATGAGGTAATTGGCATCAGAAATGGTTGGGCCGGTTTGGTTGAGGGGTTATTGCCAATGCCTTTAAATTTGGAAACGGTTTCGGGGATTTTGCCACGTGGTGGAACGATTTTAGGCACATCTAGAACAAATCCTTATAAGGCTAAATCAGCAATAGGTAATTTAAAAAAACATTGGAAGGCTTTAGGTTTGGATGCCTTAATCGCCATTGGAGGCGAAGACACATTGGGTGTTGCTGCCAAATTATCATCAACTGGATTTCCTGTTGTTGGTGTGCCAAAGACCATTGATAATGATTTGTCTGGCACGGATTATACATTTGGTTTTGATACAGCCATTAATATTGTGATGGAGGCGATCGACAGGCTGCACACGACAGCAGAGAGCCATCACAGAATTATGGTTGTGGAGGTTATGGGCCGACATGCCGGTTGGATAGCCCTACATGCAGGCGTTGCAGGTGGCGCTGATGTGATTATTATTCCTGAGTACCCAGTCACGTTAGAACATGTCATTAAAACTCTCAAAAAGCGCCACAGCCGTGGTAAGGACTTCAGTATTGTTGTTGTTGCCGAGGGTGCTAAGATTAAGGGTTGGAATTTGGTTGAAAAAAGTAAAAAGAAAGATTCATTTGGACATACCCTATTGGGCGGTATCGCGCATCCGTTAGCGCAAGAAATAGAAGTTAAAACTGGTTATGAAACAAGAGTTACGGAGTTGGGCCATATACAGCGCGGAGGCTCGCCATCTGCATTCGACAGAGTCTTGGGCACAAGGTTTGGCGTTAAGGCTGTAGAGCTTGTGCATAAGAAGCAATTTGGTTATATGGTTGCTTTGAAAGGCACTGAAATCGATGCTGTGAGCATTAAGGACGCAACGCGTAAGTTGAAACTTGTTGATAAAAAATTCTATGCCATGGCTGAAAAGTTTTTTGGGTAATATGATTTGAATAGCAAGGTAATTGAAGCTCACATTCAGAACAATATCATTGTTAAAGAAGCAGTTTTGAAGCAATGCATTCCAAGTATCGAAGAGGCCGCAGAGGCAATTGTCTCTGCGGTTAATTCTGGAAATAAGATTCTTTTTTTTGGCAATGGCGGCTCAGCGAGTGATTCACAGCACTTGGCGGCAGAGTTTGTTGGCCGATATGAAACAGAGCGTCGACCACTCCCTGCCATCGCTTTAACAACAGACACTTCAATAATCACAGCCGTTGCTAACGATTATGGGTACGACACCATTTTTGAGAGGCAAATCATAGCTTTGGGCGTCTCTGGTGACGTTGCGGTAGGTATATCGACTAGTGGGAATTCGGCCAATGTCAATTTGGCGATTATTGCTGCCAAGAAGCAGGGGCTCAAGACTATAGGGTTTAGCGGTAACGATGGCGGTGAATTAGCCAAGCTCGTAGACACTTCTATAAATATACCCTCTAATACCACGGCGCATATTCAAGAAGCGCATATAATGGTAGGGCACGTTTTGTGTAAGCTAGTTGATTTATCTCAGATTATTTGAATAAGGCTTGGAAATCAATTGGCGTTTGCTAAACTGCAAAATCAATCTGTTAAGAAATTACGCTCGGCACAACGTTCGGGAAAAGTAATTGTTTTTACCAATGGCTGCTACGATTTAATCCACGCTGGCCACATTCGGTATTTAAAATCTGCTAAGAAGTTAGGTGACATACTTGTTGTTGGGATTAACTCTGACGCGTCCGTGCGTCGGTTAAAAGGTAAGGATAGGCCCATATTGAAGTTGACCGAGCGTATGGAGATCTTAAACGCTTTAGCCTGTGTTGATTATGTTATTCCGTTTAGTGAAGAAACCCCCTACAAATTAATCAGCTTAATCAAGCCTAAGGTATTAACCAAAGGCGGTGATTGGAAAAAGGGCCAAATTGTTGGTGAAGATATTGTCCTGGCAAATGGAGGCCGGGTTGTGCAAGGCGTATTTGTCAAAGGTCGTTCTACAACTGAGATTATTAGAGTCATTCAGGGATTGGATAGCGCTAGTCGTGCGTAAGCTCATTGACGCATACACTGTGGTAGATGCCAATTTAAATCGATCTAGAGAAGGTTTGCGTGTGTGTGAGGATATTTGTCGCTTTGTGTGGCGCAAACAAAAATTGGCCCAAACTGCCAAAGAACTTAGGCACAGGCTAACGGAATATTCGCTAAAAATTAAAGATCAAAAATTATTAAATTCTAGAGATATCTCTAAAGATGAAGGTAAGCCGTTACAAATTAATGAATTAAATAGGGCAAATTGGGACGATTTATTTAAGGCAAATGTGCAGCGTGCTAAAGAGGCTTGCCGCGTTCTTGAAGAAGTCTCTAAAATATGCGAACCTACATTAACAGCAAGTTTTAAGGCAGAAAGGTTTCGGATTTATGAATTTGAAAAGAAAGCGCTTATTAAATAAAGCTAGGCTTTATGTCATTATAAGCCCCGACCCAAAACGAACCAAAAGTGTATTTGATATTGCCGCAGAGGCTTTGGACGGGGGTGCTGACATCATCCAATTGAGAGATAAGAGCTCAGCACGCTCAGACATAACCAGACAGGCTGTGGAGCTTAAATCCATTTGCGATTCGTATGAAGCCTTATTGGCCATTAACGATTATCCAGCGGTCGCGCTTGAGGCTGGAGCTGACATTGTCCACATAGGTCAAGACGACATGAGCGTGTCTTTAGCTAAGAAAATAGTAGGGCCTGAATGTCTGATTGGCAAATCCACACATTCTATTGATCAAGCTCTTTTGGCTGTACGGGAAGAGGCGGATTACATTGGCTATGGACCTATTTATTCAACGCCAACCAAGCCAGATTATCCTCACGTGGGCCTCGAGAAGCTCAAAGATATTTGTGCTCAAATTAGAATTCCGTATTTTGCCATCGGCGGAATCGATCAACACAGATTACCTGAAGTTATGAGTGAAGGGGTTGCCCGCGTTGCGGTGGTTAGGTTTGTGACTGATTCCAGAGATGTCAAAAAAGCAGCATCTGACTTAAAATTCATACTGAATCAGGGAATTCTCGAACGAGCGACGAATACTGTCGATTAATCTTTTTTTTGGTGGTTGGGGTAAGAATTCTGAGATTTTATTTTTTTTGTTTAATTAAATTTGATAATAAGGAGCAAAAATGAAGAATATTGTAAAAAACCCTTTAGTCGTAGTTGGTTCAGTGGCATTGGATTCGGTTAAGACTCCCTTTGGGCAGGTGAAGCGAGCATTGGGCGGATCAGCCGTTTATTTTTCATGCGCCGCGAGACTGTTTTCCAGGCCTGAGGTGGTAGCTGTGGTCGGCAAAGATTTCCCTAATGAGCATTTGCTTAAATTAAAAAAATTGGGTATAAATTTAGACTCTTTAGCTATCGAGAAGGGTAAGACATTTCATTGGCAGGGGTATTATAATCAAAATTTGAATGAGGCTATCACGCAAAAGACAGAATTAAATGTATTTGCGGATTTTGACCCGCATTTAAGCGCAACACAAATTCAAGCTAAGTATTTATTCTTAGCAAATATTCACCCAGCCCTTCAGCTGAACGTCTTGAAACAAGCCAAACGCCCTAAATGGGTAGCCTTAGACACCATGAATTTTTGGATTGAAAGCGCTAAATCTGATCTTGCCAAAGTTATTAAAAGAGTCGATATTGTTTTGATGAATGATGGTGAGATTAGGCAGTATACCGGCGAAGACAATCTTCAAAAGGCAGTTAAAAAGATCACAGATCAAGGTCCGTCAATTGTCGTGGTTAAGCGTGGAGAGTATGGAGCCATATGCTTCACTCCGAACGGTCACTTTGCTTTGCCGGCCTATTTATTGTCAGACGCTCTAGATCCAACTGGTGCCGGGGATTCATTCGCAGGCGGTTTTTTGGGATGGTTGTCTCAGGTTAATAGGCCAAAGTTAGATGATATTAAGCAAGCTGCTCTTATGGGCACAATGGTTGCCTCGTTTAACGTTCAGGGTTTTAGCATAAACCAACTGGCGGATGTTCGAGGCGCCGGACTTGAGAAACGTCTTAAACAGTTCAGAAAGATGCTTGTATAACTTTAATTAACTTATGGTAAAATGTTGCAATATACAATAATGGTTTAAAAAGTATTTTATTATAATTTTAGTTTAATATAGATTAACTCAGTTAAATTCGTTTTCCTACATAGAATATTTACAGCGCCAACACGGGACACCGGAGTTTTTTTTACCACGACATTTAAGTTCAGCAGGTGTTAGAGTCGCAAGTGAAGTATGGGTTTAAAATGAATGGCTCAGTTTAAAAGTAAGATAAAGAGTATATGATCCCACAATTAAAAGTTGTTAACTCATCTTTTTTTGGTCGCGAAGATGCATTGCGGTCGATTAGTAAAAGAGTTGAGTCCTTTGAACAAGGATATAGACAAAATATTGCCATTCTTGGATACCCTCTTATTGGTAAGACGAGTTTGATACAGCAGTATTTAGATTTAAACCCTTCGGAAATCATTCAGCCAATATACATAGATTTAAAACCCCAGACTATAGACTCATTCATTGAACAATTTATACGAATACTGCTGTTCAGACACCTGTCGCAGGAACACTACGCTGGCCCAAATGAGGGCGTTGCCATATTAATAGAACGAGCGCGGAATATATTACCCTCTACGTGTAAGACGGCAGAAGGGGTGCTGAAGTTATTGGAAAAAAAGAATCACGAAGCCGCATTTAAGCTCGTTTTTGATATAACAACCCAATACCATCTTGAATCCGGAAAAAAATGTTTGGTGATATTGGACGAATTTCAACAATTTGAATACTTTTCGATCAAACAAATATACAAAATATTTGGTAAACAAATCATGGTTCAAAAAAATACCATGTATATAGTTCTGAGTTCACAGCCTGATGTGTGTAAGCAGATTTTAACCACTAAGCTTTCACTTCTTTTTGGAAATTTTGAATGCATCGAATTGAATTCATTGCAGTGCAATACAGTGCATAGATTTGTTGAAAGAAAAATGGGTCCCACCGCATTGCCGTTATCTCTTATGAAGTATTTAATCAGCCTAACTGATGGGCATCCCTTTTACATTTCAGCCATATGTGATGCTCTTAAAGTCATTATTGAACGCGAAACCGCACCGACCGTAACAACCACCATTGTAATGGAGGCGTTGCAGGACACATTTTACGAGCACAATGGAGTGCTAAACCAACATTTCATCCATCAAATACATCAATGGAATGGATCTGGCGCAAGGGGTAATTATTTAACATTGCTGATGCGAATTGCAACTGGCCACACGAAATTAAAGCTATTGTCTAAAGATATTCGCAAGACGTTGGCTGAAACAACAGCTCAGCTTAATAAATTAATTGCTGCCGATGTTTTGGTATTAGATGGTGGATTTTATTGTTTTACCAACCCGGTGCTTAAATGGTGGTTCAAAACAGTCTATTTAAATAGGGAATTGTCATTATTGGTCGATACGGATTCTAAAAGAGCTCATTTCTTTAGCGTTATTGAGAAAGAACTCCATGCTGAACAAATATTCCACTCTAACACTGTGGAGCAATGTGTTGCTGATTTGTTTGGTTCATTTTCCAATGAGATTATTGAGATAGACGCAAAGGGTAAGCGAATGCCTGCATTTGATTCTATTGAGGTTCGAGATTTGCCTAGCGGCAGTAAATGCATTGTTGCGACAAATCAAAAATCTCAGTGGATATGTCAAATCAGCCAAGAGCCAATCACAGAGGAATCTGTGATGCGTTTCGCAACGGAGAAAATTGTTGAAAACCAAAAAAAGGCGCAAAAGATTATCATTGCTATGGATGACATTCAGGGAAATGCGGTCCTACTTGCTAAAAATAAAAGAATTTGGCCTATGGGTTTGAGTAAGGTTAATCGCTTATTTGGCTTATATGGGCACCCAAAATTAATTCATTTAAGTAAGTGATGGGTGGGTTTCGTGACGTCGAAAAAAGATAGTCTCAAATCCAGCCCTGAGGAGTTGTGGCTAACACTATTAGATGATAAAGCACTTATCCACCAAAGGCAATTATTCACACCTTTGTTGGGTAATCCAATCTGGTGGCTGGTTACAATTTCAAAAAAGAATAAATGCTTAGCTCAGTTAGATTCTGCGACATTGAGCATCTGGCAAGATCCCCGTTTATCCAATTGGCCGTTTAGAAAACGCTTACTTTTAGAGATATCCAAACAAAAAAATTATTCATTACCGTTCACTATCAGCGAAGCTAACCCAGTTTCTAGAACTCATTGCATTCCACTATTGGATGATGATCAAAATCAACGCTTAATAGCGATCACGGGATATGGAAATGGGGTCCAAAGCAATGCGGAAGAGGAATCTATTCTTGCGATTTTGCACGCCAATATTAAGTCCATACTAATAGCTGCCGCGCAATCGATTGAACTCAAAAAGGTTAAGGAAAGCCTAAGGCCTCGAATAGTGGCTTTATCGACAGTACACACAATGCACCGCCTAATTAATGCGTCGATGAGCCTTGATGAGATTTATCAGAAGTTAGCTCATTTGACGGCACAAGTTCTTAGATCTAAAGAATGTACGATAATGATTATGGAAAGAGAAAAACGAATTAAGCGCTTAGTTGAAAGAGGCACGAGTAAAAAGAAATCAAAAAACCATAGAATACGTGTTATGAAGTCCAGGGAGGGCATGGAGGGTAAAGTTTTTTCTACTGCCAAGCATGTATTGAGAAAGAACTTACTTTGCGTACCTCTAATTGATGAAGATGTTCTTGGCGTTGTGACCCTGAAAGGTAAGCGGGATTCTAAGCCATTTAATTTTTTTGATAAAGAGATATTGATGACTTTATGTGAGGAAGCTGTAGTTGCTATTAAAAATGCTCAACTCTACGAAGAGCAAAAGCGCGTGACATTGGAAACAATTCAGTCGTTAGCAAATATATTAGGGTCAAGAATGTCACATCATCGTAAAATCCAGTCAGGAACTCTACTCTCGATTGTATCTGAAATGGCTAAGACTTTAAAATTAAGGGATGATGATTTTCAGGCTCTGCAATATGCAACAATCCTAAAGGACGCTAGTAAGTTCAGCATGCCTGACAAAATATTGAATAATAATTCAAAATTATCCGGCAAAGAATATCAATTATTAAAGCAGCATCCAGCACATGGAGCCAAAATGATTGAAACATTCAGAAATTTAAGGCCTGTTGCACCAATTATTTTGGCATCTCATGAAAATTACGATGGTACCGGATATCCTAATGGTTTGAAAGGGCATCAAATACCATTGGGCTCACGTATTCTCGCAGTGCTCAATGCCTTTGAAGCGTTAGCTAGTGGTAGGCCATATAAGCGCGATGCTGGTCTGAAGCAGGCCTTTGAAGAATTGATTCAAAATAGAGGCACACAGTTCGATCCCCATGTAGTTGATGCATTCTTTAAGGTTGTCGCCAAAATTAGAATTATGCGCATGCTGATGCGGGATACTAAAACAACAGAAAAAATTAAGATTCCCGCAATTATATAAATGCTAAAAAAAGTTATATTTACTTTCATGGGCATATGTATTATTGCCCTCATTGTATTCTCACCGACACAACTACTCAAAAATTACATTGTAAATGAATGGTCGGAATATATAACATTCTCTCAATTTAAGCAGATGTCGGTCAACGCTTGGAAAATGAAAGACGTGGTGTTAAAACACGAGAATATCCAAGTACCGTTTACAGAGGGGATAATTGTTATTAAGCCGTCGCTTGATGGATATCAGATATCATTTCGAAACTGGTATTATAAGGATAATGTTGCCGCAGCAACTCTAGACCTTGATTGGGCTGGAGATCTAAATACCGCAAATCTTGAATTTAAAATCGACGGCAATATTTCGGAGTGGTTCAATGTTGAGGATAGCTTGAGTAAGCACATGGAAAATATTCACAACTTTGAAATTCAATATGAAGATGGTTATGTTGAAGTTCAAGCAGATCACAAAAAAATATTTCGAGCAACTTGGGTGCTTAGAAAACAGAAATAAGTGATAGACTATATCGATGGGATATGACAAGCAACAAGGTAGTGACCTGTTTAAGGACAGTCAAGAGGCGAATAAAGATAGCCTGAGAGATTTGTTGCAATCTCGTAATGGGCTGGTTTTTGAGTTAACGCTCGAAGCGGCGACGGCAATTGTAATCACAACTATCATCGCTTTAATCATTGTCTTTTACTTAGGCGTTCAGAGGGGTAAGGCGGTTAGAACTAATGAGATTCGTCAGAAAATTACTCAAATTAAGCAAAAATCATCAAAAGTTACTAAAATCAATAAAAATATAACTTTTATTGACGCATTGCCGGGCATTGCGCCGACTAGTAAAGCAAAAGTCATTGAAAAAATAGCTCAAACACCATATACTATCCAAGTTGTCACCTACCGAAGCGAAGTTCGTGCTTTAAAAGAGGTATCTAACCTGCAAAAAAAGGGTTATACCGCGGCTCTTATTAATCAGGGCAAGTTATATGTTATTTGTGTAGGTAGATTTGAAAATAGAACCGGAGCTAATACGGTTATGCAAGCTTTGAAAAAGCGCTATCCGGATTGTTTCTTAAGAAAATTCTGAGGTTAAATTATGTCGCAACATCCAAGTTTTGGAGGCAGTGCCGCAACATCTAAGCACCGCTCCGTATTAAAGAGATATGAAAAACTCGAAACGCTTCAAAAAAAAGGCGAATGGTCTGAGGGAGCTACGATTTTAGGTTTACCTAAAATTAAGGTTTTTAAGATTAAGGCTAAGAAAAAAGCAGTGGCTAAAGAAGATGATAAGGCCGCTGTTAAAGACACTGATAAAAAAGCTGCAAAATAATTCATTAGAAAAGCAACATGATATCTATTGAAGAATTCCAGCGCATGAATTTGCGTGTGGCAAAAATAATTAGTGCAGAAGACCATCCTAATGCCGACAGGCTCCTTGTTCTTAAGATAGAGTTAGACAAAGAGGAGCGCCAAATTGTCGCCGGAATTAAGTCTCATTACGCAAAAGAAGATCTCATAGGCAAAGAAATTGTTATTGTTAGCAATCTCGAGCCTGTAGAGATTAGAGGCGTGCTGTCTAACGGAATGCTCCTGGCAGCCAAAGATAGCGAGAATTTCGCCCTAATATCCACAGATAAATTTATCCAACCAGGATCAAAGGTGGGCTAATGGCCAAAATCGTGAACATAGCGCTCCGAGAGCGTTCTTATGATGTACATATTGGCTCTGGTACGCATAATCAATTACCGCATTTGATCCAAAAAAATAATTTACACGGCACAGCTGTAATTGTTTCTCAAAAATGCATTTGGAAACATTGGGGAAAGATAATAGAGGCTTTGTTATTGCAAGCGGGAGTCAAAAGTGTCCGCTATGTAGTCAGCTCAGGCAATAATTCTGAAGCTATGAAAAGCATTAAGCATTTGTCTAAATTATTGAATGTATGCGCAAAAGCTAGTAAGGCGGGCAACGGAGTTTTTATCATTGCCCTAGGCGGTGGCGTAGTTGGAGATCTGGCCGGATTGGCGGCGTCCGTTTATAAACGTGGCACGCCGTATATTCAAATACCAACAACACTGACCGGTCAGGTTGATTCAGCCATTGGAGGCAAAACAGCCGTTGATTTGAAGTCTGGCAAAAATCTCGTTGGAACAATATATCAGCCCAGCTTTGTTTTGGTCGACCCATTGTTTCTGTCAACATTACCAAATATATATTATGCAGACGGATTGGCAGAAGTTATTAAATACGCCATAATCAAAAGCAAGCCATTGTTTAGATTGTTAGAAACAAATGTCAAAAAAATCCTGAATAAAGACGCTGTTATATTGGAAGACATTATTCGCCAATGCATTGAAATTAAGTCGGCATTCGTTTCCCGCGATGAAAGAGATCAAAAAGGCATACGCGCTTTACTGAATTTTGGACATACTTTTGGCCATGCTCTTGAAGCTGGGTCTGGCTATGGAAAATACACACATGGCAAAGCCGTTGCTATTGGCATGGCGACTGCATGCAATATGTCAATGAGCTTGGCCTCTATCCAAAACAAAACTGTTCCTTCTAGTATATGCAAATTAATCACAGACTATGGATTGCCAACACGCATTGTTGGTCGCGTTAATGCCAATGCAGTGGTTGCCGCTTCAAAGCTAGACAAAAAATGGACTGCAGGAAGAAATCAATTTATCTTATTAAAAGATATCGGCAGAGCTTATGTTCATGCAGATGTGCCTGAAGAAATGGTGCAGAAAACATTCTTTGGCATGTGCGGTAAAGAGGTTCCTAAGGGGCGCGGTCCAAGTTGGTGGCGCTTATTGTTTGCGAATAAAGGCAAGGGTAAAGCAAAAAGTACTCCTAGGACATACGTCAGGCCATCCAAGCCAAGGCCAGCCCCCCGTACTCGGAACGCGGCTGCGAAGAAAGCCACCACAAGCACTAAACGACCCGTTAAACCAAGAGTTGCTAAGCCTAAGACGCCCGTAGCTCCTGCTGTCGAAATAGATGACAGTAAGTTAGGTGCCTATATTGGATTTGTTGAGGCGTTTTATGCCAATATTTCTGTAGCTATTATTAAGGTTGAAGAACATGAATTAGCTAAGGGCAATAATATCTTAATTTCTGGACCACGTGGTAAGACCAAATTTCTTGTAAAATCAATGCAAATTGACCGAAAACCGATTGAGCTTGCAAAGCCAGGTGATATCGTTGGGTTGCGGGTTCCGCGAAGATGCGGACGAGGCGATAAGATACACATTTTATAGACCCACCCTAAAAGACGCTAGTCAAATCAAGTCACTTGCCAGGACCACGTCATTGCGAGGCCGTTTTTTGGCCGTGGCAATCTAGGCGTGTAAAGCCATGTGTTGAAGCGACTTAAGCAAACTTGTTAATAGCCTGAGATTGCCACGTCGCTTGCTACGCGCTCCTCGCAATGACACTAATTAAAGTTTGCTTTAGACACGCGAAATTGCATGCCCACTTATGAACGCATTATTCCGATTCAAGTAAGATGTGAACCATTTCCCCATCAGCGTTTTTTAGCGTGAGTGATGAATTTGTTATATTTGTGACTGTGCCTGCGGAAAGTACAGAATTCACAGATACGATTTTATTATTTAAGATCGCATGGTAGCCATCAGCACTTTGAATAATACCTTGTAGAGAGTTGTTGAGGGATGATTTGTTTATGGCGGCCGCATGAGATTGAACAATAGTTGATTCTAGAGATATTTGCGGATTGCCTGAATTTAAATTCATCTGCGCTGTTTTTGTGACGGGCCTTGAAGATTCTGACATCAATTTGTTTTGAACATGGATTTGCAGCTGCTCCTTAGACATTGTTTTAAAGCTCATTAAACCCCCGATAAGGCAAATAGCTATGAGGCTAACTGATACCAGGACTACAATCTTTGGTTTTTTGACGCTTGGAGCTGCTTTTGTCTTTTGCTCATTGTGGCTAGTGGACGCTTGCGCTAAGGCGTCAGAGATGATGCTCAAACTAATGCGCCTTGATGCTCTTGAATAGATTGAATTAGCAATGTTTGGTTAACCACAGGACATTGTTTGGCATATGCACCCAATAAAGCTTTGTCGCAAATCATATTGATTAATCTGGGCACGCCTTGTGAAAATGCATATATTTGCGCCACAGCCTCGTCGTCGAACAAGGCCTGCTTTGATTCGCGACCCGCCTTTTGTAAACGATGTTTAATATAGCCACCAACTTCATCCGCAGTAAGAGGCGTAATATGACATCTAATGGCAATTCTTTGTTTTAATTGGGTTAATAACGGGTGATCTAATTTTTGCCTTAATTCAGGTTGGCCGACTAGCACAATTTGAAGAAGTTTATCCGTGTCGGTTTCAAGATTTGACAACATGCGTATTTGCTCGAGTAAACGCATGGATAAATTTTGAGACTCATCTATTATCAATACGACATTCGCATTATTTCGTAATTGGGAAATTAGAAAATTATTCAAATCGGCAAAAAGTTGATAGCGATTTTTTTTAAGGGTGTCTAATCCCAAATCGGCGACAAATGTCTGTAAAAATTGCATTTCCGTCAGGCTGGAATTAAATAAGTAAGCGGTCTTTACTGAAGGAGGTAATTCTGCGATGATTGCGCGACACAAGGTTGTTTTTCCGCAACCAATGTCGCCGGTAATTTCGATGAAGCCAACTCTGTCTTTAATACCATAGTGAAGAACATTGAGTGCCTCACGATGTTTTTTACTGTAAAACAGAAAGGCTGGGTCGCTAGTTATCGAAAAGGGCTTTGTTTCAAAACCGAAATATTCTTTATACATATGAACATAATAGGACATTATGCGAAATTAGACAAGATTAAACCCCCATTAAAGCAAATAAATGCTCAGAATTAATAACCATTGCTTAGTCTATCTTTTTAACGATTCTAAGCATTCGTGATATATCTTGACACACATGGGCTAAATTTGATCTAATGCACAGCTCGAGGATGTGTAAAATGAAAACTTTAGAACGACCAGTCATAGAAAAAACAAAAGAAATAGCTTTATCTACCGAGGAAGCTTGTAATTTTTTAAATATCAGTCGCCAAACGCTATATAAGCTGGTGCGGACAAAGCAGATACCTGGGCATCGTTTTGGTGACAAGCATTTTTTTTTCGAGAGCGAAATCTTGGTTTTTTTTAAGCATGGAATATAAGACTTAATAAAGATGTCAGCCGAGAGAAGAAAATCCAAGCGTTTTAATATGAATTTAGCAGTAGAATATAGAACGCTTACGCAAAATCCAGTTCAGGGTACGGTTGTCGCGGATAATGTGAGTAGAGGCGGATTTTCCTTTGTTGAAGAGAGTGACATACAGCGCGGAACAACTCTGCAATTAAGCATGAAAGTACCTGGAGATGGTTTGCCAGTCTTTGCCACAGGCATGGTTACGTGGGCTGACGGATCGAATATTGGGGTGTCCCTGACGAAGATAAGTAAGAGTGATCAAGAGAAAATTCTGGAAAGTATTTATCAGAATTGGCTAAAGCGGCAAACTAAAAACTAAAAGTTTTTTGATAAACTATAATAAATTAATCGGAGAAGTGAAATGACAGAAGAAGCAACTAAAGAAAAGAAAATAGCTAAGAAAAAAACATTGCCAACAAATTGCGCTGGCACCAAAGCGCGCATTCGCAGAGCAACGTGGTATTACAAGAATGGTAATTATTATGGTTCAAAGGCGGCTGCTAAAGCACATCAGCTTCAATTAGCCGAAGAAAAGCAAAAGAAAATCGAAGAAGACAAACAAGCAGCAATAGATGCAGCTGAAAAATCTAAGGCTGATCTAGAGGCGAAGGCGGCTGAAGCAAAAGCCGCTAAAGAAGAAGCCACTAAAGAAGAAGCCGCTAAAGAAGAAGCCGCTAAAGAAGAAGCCACTAAAGAAGAAGCCACTAAAGAAGAAGCCACTAAAGAAGAAGCCGCTAAAGAAGAAGCCACTAAAGAAGAAGCTGCTAAAGAAGAGCCTGCTAAAGAAGAGCCTGCTAAAGAAGAAGCTGCTAAAGAAGAGCCTGCTAAAGAAGAGGCTGCTCCAGAACTAAACGAATCTCAAGACAAATAAGCGCTATTTTCCATGAGTTTAGATAATCCCGTACCTGAAAAGCGCACACATGCGCGTCTGGTACAGCAGTTTAAGTTTAATATTGGTACAGAAGGTCGCGAAACGCAAGCTGAAGCAATAAATGTAAGTTCTTCAGGTTTGCTGTGTCGAGTTGATCAAGAAATTGCCGTGATGACCCAAGTTGAAATTGGCCTTGTGTTGACAAGTCGAACGCAGTCATCTAACTCAAAACAAATTTCCATCAAAGGTGTAGTTGTTCGTTGTGAGCCCGATGGAGCTAAGTTTAAAGCAGCTATCTTTTTTACTGACATTTCAGACTCACATCGACGTCAAGTAGATGCATGGGTTAGGTCAACATAAACCCATCATAAACAATAGGCCCTGAGGTTTAAGAAACAATGCCGTTTATACCACGTAAACGACCACGGGAATCACAAGAAGAATCCGATCGAGCACATCAAAAGATAGACCGGAATGCATTCCTTAAACGATGCCCATTATTCCAAAGCTTAAAGGATTGGGAGATTAAAGGAATTAGCAAGCTGGCACGCTTGGTCGAAATTAAAAAAGATGAATTTGTTTTTCATCAAGGCGATGACGGCAACTTTTTCCACGTAGTCGTGTCGGGCCGCTTCGAGGCATTCACTGGTGATGGAGCCACCAAATTGATCCTAGCTTACTTAAAGCAAGGCTCGCATTTTGGCGAAATGTCCCTCATATCTGGCAAGCCCCATTCAGCATCTGTTAGAGCTAGGTCTGATAGTTTGGTCTTGGAAATCGGTAAAACAGATTTTGAACGCATTGTTCAAAATAATGCCGCTGTGTCGCTTGAGATTAGTAGAGTTTTGTCAAAACGCTTAAAAGCCGGTAATGAGACTGGAAAATCAGGCACGTTGAAGATCTTCCGTTCAGATGTGGTTGCCATCCAAAGCTTACGTCATCAGCAAGATCAAGTCGCCTTTAGTATTAATCTGGCAGCATCATTGCGGCAAGAAACAAAAATGAATGTCATACTTATTGATATGAGCTTAAACGGTCGTGTTGTTGCCGATAATTTAAGAATTTCAGCTAAATTACCTGAAAAGTTTTTTGAAAACTTCGGGACGGATTTAGAGCAAATACTCTCCAAACATATTATTAATCACGACTCTGGAATTCAGATTCTAAACTTAGCTTCTGAGGAGAGTGACAAATACACACCCGAATTTGTGACGCATTTAATTAACCACTTAGCAATCGATAATAGATTCATTGTTTTTGATTTGCCTGAAGAAATGGACTTGGCAGCCAAAAAAATTGTTTCGCATTCTGACTTTGTTTTTTTAGTAGGCGATGATCATGTCGAAACAATTGTTGAAATGCAGAGTTTGATCGAAAATCTAAACCGAGAACTCGCTGGCCCCGATAAGAAAGTCAAAATCGCAATGATTGAAACCATGTTAGGCACGACGCCTAGCTTACAAAAGCGCGCCGAACTTTTTGGTTCCAAAGATTGTTTTTGCATGCCTCGCCTTGGCATGTTTGGCGAAATGCCAAGCAATGAAAATGCGATTATGGTGATTAGCGATCCAAATTCAGCTTACGCTAGGACTGTCAAGAGGATAGCCAGAAAAATTAGTAATAACTTGGTTGGATTGGCTTTGGGTAGTGGCGCGGCACTTGGGTTTGCACATGTTGGCGTGCTTAAGGTACTGGAGCGTGAAAATATACCTATTGATTATATCTCTGGCTCGAGTATGGGTGGGCTAGTAGCATCTTTATACTCCATTGGCTGGTCCCCTGAATACATTGAAGAAATAACTGGCAAAATGGGTATTATGAAATGGCTTTCGTTGGCTGATTTTTCTTTATTGCCGTGGCGAGGTCTAATTATAGGCAAGCGAATAATGAAGTTTCTAGGACAGTATTTAAAAGATACAACATTTGAAAAAACCAAAATCCCTCTGATTTTAGTTGCTGCAAATATTCATGACCGTATAGTGAGGGTTATTAAAAGCGGTTCAATTTCAGACGCTCTGAGAGCATCAATTGCAATCCCCGGAATATTCCAACCCGTGCGAATAAACGGCGAAATATTAATAGACGGCGGCGTTTTGGATCCCTTGCCTATTAGCTGTTTGATAGAGGAGGGGGTTGATAAAATTATAGCCATAGACGTATTGCCTACACCTGCAGACATAGCAGAAAAAAAACGTCATGATGAGCGAATTAATAGAATGCGAAAAGCAATTATTGCCAAAAAAAATATATTCATTCGTTGCGTGTGGGCAATTAGAGAAAGAATGAAACGCGCGATGATACCTAATTCCATCGACATCATTGTTAATTCAATGCAAGCTATGGAGCATGAGATTGCAGAGACGGTGGCTGCTGATGCAGATGTGGTCATAAGGCCGAGCATTCCTCATATTGGATGGGCGGAATTTCATCGCTCAAAAGAATTAATTCGTCTTGGCGAAGAGGCCGCCGAAGCCGCGATTGATGAATTAAGAGCCATTGTCGACCAACAGGTTCATAATACTTAACACCCTCCACCAACCTTTCTCAGGCCTTATTCAAGCCACTTTCATATTGTCGATATTGCCAATTTGG
>JBLINS010000028.1:0-27531 GCA_047639455.1 Candidatus Omnitrophota bacterium | reverse complement strand
AATAAGCGAAGCCGCCGCCCGATCCACCAAGCGTGAAGCTTGGCCTTATAGCTAGTGGATAATTTATTTCTTTAGAAACAGCCAGGGCTTCCTCAACTGTATGTGCCACACCACTACGTGGCAAGTCTAATCCAATTTTGGTCATAGCTTCTTTGAATAAGTGACGCTCTTCGGCTTTTTGAATTACCTCTAGGTTGGCCCCAATCATCTCAACACCATAACGCTCGAATATTCCTTGTGTCGCACATGCTACAGCGCAATTCAAACCCGTTTGTCCGCCAAGCGTCGGCAAAACAGCATCAGGTCTTTCTTTACTAATAATTTTTTCAATGAATTCAGGCGTAATAGGTTCTATATAGGTGCGATTGGCTAAGTCAGGATCCGTCATAATTGTGGCTGGATTAGAGTTAATCAAAATGACTTCAAAACCCTCTTCACGCAAAGCCTTGCAAGCCTGTGAACCTGAATAATCAAATTCACAACCTTGACCAATAATAATAGGCCCAGAACCTATAATAAGTATTTTGTGTATATCCTCACGCTTAGGCATGTGTCACTCCTGTCATTGCGAGGAGCGGAGTTATTCTCTTCGTCATTGCGAGGCGTTTTTTGCCGAAGCAATCTAGGACTCTCGTCATTGTGAGGAGCGTAGCGACGGTCAGCGTGCGACGAATAAGGAGTGCACTCTTGCGAACAGGGCTGAAACCAGCGAAGCATGGTTCCATGTGTAACGATGAGATGTGAAGCCCGTATAGATCTCCCAGCAAAAGACTCTTCTGTGAGATCCTCACGTCGCTACGCTCCTCAGGATGACGGGATGTTTTTTCAACGTGCTCCTCAGGATGACGGGATGTTTTTTCAACGCGCTCCTCAGGATGACGGGATGTTTTTACTGCGTATGTCTCAGGACGACGCAATGTATTAAGCATTTTGTTTGGCGGCCTCAATTTTTTGGATGAAGCGTTCGAACAAATAACCAGAGTCATGCGGCCCAGGAGCTGCTTCAGGGTGATATTGCACGCTGAATAATGGCAATTCAGTGTGCTCAATACCTTCGCAAGTTTGATCATTCAAACTAATATGAGTCACCTTAACTTTATCGCCAGGAATAGAGTCTGGGTCAATAGCGAAGCCGTGGTTTTGAGAAGTGATTTCAACTTTACCAGTCGTTAAGTCCATAACGGGGTGATTAGCACCATGATGACCAAATTTGAGTTTATATGTTTTAGCGCCTAAAGCTTGACCTAAGATTTGATGCCCCAAGCATATACCGAATATGGGTAATTTATTTAAGAGTTGTTTAACCGTATAAATCAAATAATCAACTTGTTCAGGGTCGCCAGGGCCATTAGACAAAAACAGACCGTCGGGATTAAGTTTTAGAATATCATGCGCTGGAGCTGTTGCGGGCAATACCGTGACTTTGCAATTCAGCTTAGCAAAGCACCTTAATATATTGAGCTTAATGCCTGAATCTATGGCCACAATATGATATTTACCTTCTTCAGTCCATTGATAGGGTTTGTCCTGCATAACTTCTTGAACCAAATCCACACCAACAATACTCTTAGAGTCTTTGGCCATACGAATTAATTTTTCAGGATCTTTCTCGCTTATAGATATAATCCCTTTTTGCGCACCATGAGTTCTCAAATGTAAGGTTAATGCGCGTGTATCTATGCCCTGTATACCAACAATGCCTTGCTCTTTCAAATACGCGTCCAAAGTCCTGTCAGCACGGTGATTAGAGACTATGCGTGATAATTCTTTCACTATGAATCCACTCAAAAAACAAGCACGCGATTCCATATCTTCTGAATTAATGCCATAATTACCAATTAAGGGATAAGTCATACAAACCATTTGGCCTTTATAAGAAGGATCGGTGATCACTTCTTGATAACCTGTCATAGCCGTATTAAAAACAACTTCACCCTCAGCATTTTTAATATCTCCAAAAGCTTGACCTTTGAATATCAAACCGCTTTCTAAGGCAAGGATGGCATCGGTCATGACATCAATGTTCCACTAGCCCGAATTTTGCCATTGCGCATCACAATACGGCCGTCAACAATCACGTCAGTTGCCTTGCCACGCATTCTTTGATCCAAATAAGGTGAATTGCTTGACTTAGAAACTATACTCTTTTTTTCGAATACCCATTCCAAATCCGGATCAAAAATAGTGATGTCGGCAACTGCTCCCTCAGACAAATGACCGCGATCCACATTAATAATACCTGCAGGATTCAAGGACATTTTTTCAATTAATTGACGCATACTCAATACACCTTCCCTAACTAAATTCAAACAAAGTGGCAAAGCCGTCTCTAAGCCAATAATTCCAAAAGGAGCACGCTCAAACTCTAATTCTTTTTCACTATCAGAATGGGGCGCATGATCCGTTGCAATGACATCAATCACACCATCGCGCAAAGCTTCTATCACAGCATTTCGATCTTCAGCTGTTCTCAAAGGGGGATTCATTTTGGCGCGTGTATTGTAATTAAGCACAGCATCTTCAGTTAATGTGAAGTAATGCGGGGCCGTCTCTGCGGTCACATGCGATCCATTTTTCTTGGCTTGGCGGATTAAGTCCAATGACTTCTTTGAACTCATATGACAAAAATGTAATTTTGATCCAGTTAAGTCAGCTAATTGTATATCTCTTGCTACTTCAACACTTTCGGATTCACTAGGAATACCATGCAAGCCGAGTTTGGTTGAAACAACACCTTCATTCATACAGCCACAGCCGAATAAACCTCTGTCTTCACAATGCGCCATAAGCACAAAATCAAATTTCTTAGCATATTCTAAAGCGCGGCGCATCATATTAGAGTCTTCTATTGGGTGTCCATCATCAGACAAGCCAACCACACCACCTTTTTTTAATTCACCAAACTCTGTTAGCTCTTTTCCTTTTTGATCTCTAGTCACAGCAGCTAAGGGATATATATTGGCTAAATTAAGGCTTTTGGTTTTTTGCATCACAAATTCAACATCGGCTTGGGTTTGAATCACAGGCTTGGTATTAGGCATGGGACAAACGCCAGTGAATCCACCAGACACGGCCGAGCGCAAACCCGAATTCAAGTCTTCTTTGTATTCAAAACCCGGTTCTCTAAAATGCACATGAATATCAATTAATCCAGGCACAACTAATTTGCCAGTAGCATCAATAACTTTCATTCCATCGGCTTTAATATCTTTACCCAGACGGACAATTTTGTGATTTTCAACAACAATATCTAATATGTCATCAATATCATTCTTCGGATCAATAACGCGTCCGCCTTTAACGATTAGATTCATTTTTAACTCCCGAAACAAGATATAAAACAGCCATGCGTGTAGCCACGCCATTGGTCACCTGATCTAATACAACTGAATTAGGTCCATCGGCAACAAATGAATCTAATTCAATACCGCGATTCAAAGGCCCGGGATGCATGATCAAAACATCCTTTTTGGCTCGCTCTAATCTTTTTTTGCTAATACCAAATTCACCTGCATATTCTCTAATGGATGGAAAAAACAAGCCATATTGTCGTTCTGTTTGAATTCTTAATAAATAAAGCACATCCATATCTGGAAGAATAGCGTCTACGTCATAACTAACCTTAACACCCAATTCTTCTATTTTTGCCGGAATTAAAGTTGGTGGTCCGCAGACAGTGACTTCGGCTCCCATTTTAGTGAGGCCCCAAATATTCGATCTAGCCACACGTGAATGCCTTATGTCGCCAATAAAACAAACCTTTAATCCTTTGAGTGAACCTTTTTTCTCACGCATGGTGAACATATCTAATAAACCTTGTGTCGGATGTTCGTGAATGCCGTCCCCAGCATTCACCACACCAGCTTTAATTGCATTGGCAATCATATGCGGAGCACCCGATGCAGAATGGCGCACAACTACCAAATCCACATTCATGGCTTCAATGGTTTTGACCGTATCAATTAAGTTCTCACCTTTTTTAGTACTCGAGCTCGAAGAGGAAAAATTAATGATATCGGCACTCAAACGCTTTGAAGCAAGCTCAAAAGAAATACGCGTACGTGTTGAATTTTCAAAAAACATATTAGCTATGGTTTTGCCACGTAAAGCAGGTACTTTTTTAACATCTCTTGCGGACACTTCTTTGAATGACTTAGTTGTGTCAAGGATTTGAGTGATTTCTTCAGCGCTCAAATCCTCAATTGTGATGAGATGTCTTCTGGTCCAAGGCTTAGCTATATCTGCCATCAATTTTGTCTCTGATCCAAAACAACGCTATCCTCGCCGTCCACTTCCGTCATATGTACATGAATGACATCATCGGCTTCTGTGGGGATATTCTTACCCACAAAGTCGGCCTTAATAGGTAATTCTCTATGTCCACGATCAATTAAAGCGACTAATCGGATAGCCTTGGGACGACCAAAATCTTTGAGCGCATCTAAGGCGCAGCGCACGGTTCGACCAGTATAAAGGACATCATCGACTAAGATGACCACTTTGTCTTCAATATCAAAATCAAGTATGGTTTCTCGGACAATCGGTTGTTCGGCTGCACGGGTCAAATCATCACGGTATAAATTAATGTCTAAAATACCCAGATTGGGCTCTTCAGGCGAGTTGAAGTCTACGCTGCCTTTTTGACGAATTTCACGGATTTTGACTAATAATCGTTGAGCTAAGAATTCACCGCGTCGACGTATACCGACAAGACTAGGAACAGGCTGGTTTTGATGGGTTTCGAGAATTTCATGAGCAATACGCGAGAGGGCTTTGTCTATATCTTGGGCGTTTAATATTGGCTTCATGCTAAAAAAAATCCCCTCCTGGGTAGAAGGGGTCCTTTTGAGATGCTCAAAAAAACTCCTTCTCGGCCTCTCTGGACCAAATTAAAAGAGTGTTATGTCTACCTTGATAGGTGGTCTAACCCACCATCCCGGTTCAAGAGATATTACTATAACTGGGATTATTTATCAATTAATCGTATGAAATATGTAAGATAAGGTGGGATGCTAGTAAACATATAAGGAACTATTGTTGTATTGTCTTAATTGCTCTAACTTCAATATTCATTATTATGATAGTAAATGTTATAATCTGATGCGTGTATAAGTTAATATAAAACTCATGTGGGGACTCACTTGCCAACACTTTTTCGTCACAAAGGCTTTCGTTATTTTTTTTTTAGCAATGAAGGTAGAGAGCCTATCCATATTCACATCCAAAAAGATGATAAATACGCAAAGTTTTGGATTGAGCCCATTGCCTTGGCATATAATTATAAATTCAATATCAAAGAACTAAATCAAATTCAAAAGATAGTAGAGCATAAAATGTTGTTAATAAAGGAAAAGTGGAATGAGTATTTTACCGGTCCAGGAATCAAAGGCAACTAAAGTCAAGGTCACGCAAAGTGAGCTAATCATATACCTCGCTGATGGGAGGCAACTCAATGTTCCTCTTATCTGGTTTCCCAAACTCCTCAAAGCGAGTCAAATAAGTAGACGAAAATATATATTAATTGGTAATGGCATTGGAATTCATTGGCCTGACCTTGATGAAGATTTATCCGTCAAGGCAATGCTATTACCTAATGCATAATCTCAGATTAGCCCTTATCATTCCAAGAGACGGTGTCAAATACACTTCCAGAGGGTACTTCATAACTCGATAAGGTAGTCGCATAAGTAGGGTTGTGATTGACAGTCAATTTTCCATTCAATATAGTTTTGTCCCAGGCAATAATACCCCCATCAACGGCCACACCGCCACCGCCACCATTTTTGGTCACATCATCCAAAGCGTAAATAAATCCATCGACGCTACCATTACCATTAATATCCACATCTCCATTACCCACACCACTTGAATCCCAACTAGGATTAGTCATATAGTCGCCTACGACAACCACCAACCCACCAACCGTATCACGACCGCCTATGCTCAAGTCACCCTCAACAAAAACAATATTAGGGGTGCCTAAACTTGTTCCAGCTGGAGGATCGTAATAAAAGGTCGTTGGTGCGCCCGGCAAACTACCATTGGAAGCAATATCATCTTCGGAATAATAATTACCCTGACTTATAGCAATAGCTCTTAAAGACTCAAGATCCACAACCGGCAAGACATAGTCGTCGTCGTCATAAGCTGTTTGCCCACCTGAAATGCCCGAACAGCTGGGAGCGCAGTCTATTTCGTCGCCTGCGACAACATCGCCGGTGACTGTATGAGGTTTGCCATTAATTTCTACATCATCAGCGGCATAGATGGCATTATCAAAACTAATCGACATAGTCGTCATTGTTGCTTGTACACCTACACTAATAGACCTGGTAGCCTCTGTATCCGTAAAATCAGGTATTGCGCCGACCCCGGTAATAATACGTACATAATTAGCATCCATAGCGCCAACCGTATAAGAATATTCACCATCTCCCAAACTATAGACAACACCTTCATTAGCCAATGGATCACTAAAAAAATTACCAACTAAGTCCGCTTTAGCCTTATTAACAGCCGCTTCCGCTAAATAAAAGGCTTGGGCTGACTTAATTTTGAGGTTCTGCGTCCGTAAACTTGTGCCACCCAATTTACTGAGGGAATAAAGTCCCAAAAAGGCAATTGTGAACATCATCAATACCGTAACAATAGCAAAGCCTTTTTGATTGAGATATTTCATTACGTATTCCTCATCCATAAACTACGCGATAAATTAATATTCACATCCTCACCCGCAATTGTATCCGTCACACTCAAATTGACAGTGATGACACCTGCTGATTCCGCAAAACTCAAATTCGATATCCCAGATCCAATTGTATATTCATCAGACACTACCCCTGTATTCGGATCCACAATCAATACATTATCTTCATAAGTCGTGTCGTCCCCATCCCCATTGGAATAATATATGCTTGAGGTCGTGTCATCGCCCGCATTCGTCGTATATGTGGCATTACTATCAACTAAAAATGATATTGATTTTTGATCACCAGATATACTCACAGAAGCGGCACTCGCTTTCATCACTCCATGCAAACCCTGATCCCCAAATTGAATTCTATCCATAATTTGATAACCCTCAGAAAATAAAATAGATTCCACTCTTGCTGACCTATCCATTTTCATGGCCAATATAGTTGAGCCCAGAGTCATCATGCCTGCTAAGGATAAAAGAAAAACGGCCATCATCACCTCAGGTAATGTGAATCCTCTTTTGTTAGCTATAGATTTATTAAGCCTCATCACGCATCCGCCACCAAAGTTGAGAAATTGACCGAATTAACCTGTCCCGTGCCGGCATGCTTCATAGTCCAAGTCACAATAGAGCTCAAAGTCTTAGTGCTATCTCCATTATTTGTAACCGTGAGGTCAACGCTGCCGAACAAATCATCAGCTACATCAACCGTGCCATGATCAGATATGGTGAAATTTGCAATTGTTTGGCTTGTCATATTGGCATAAGTCTTGCCTTTTTCTATTTCTATAAAGGACCGTGCTATATCTGAAGCCTGTAAGTGATTTTGTGCCAACCGCATAGAGTGGTGATTATTGGTATAACTATTCAATAGGGGTGCACATAGCATAGCAGCCAAACCCACAGCCAAGACCACCTCTACCATAGTCATGCCCTTTTCTCCCAAAGTGGCATTGATCTCAGAAAATACTGGTTCTCCATTAATTATTCGTTTCATTATGCGCATACAGCCCTCTCTAAAGGCGGGATATGGACCAACCATTAGACCCATCTCCCCTACTATATATATACATCCCTTGCCAATACAATTCAAGTTTTTCAGATTTTTATATTTATACAGATTTAAATTAGATTCATGCTACAAAGTCTCATCTCAATGTACAAATGTGTAATTGTATATTTCATGAAATCATGTATACTATTAATGGAGGTTAGTTATGTCTAATAATTCTAAAAATACCGAACGTCTAAGTATTGATGTTTCATCAGAAGAGCATCGTCGCATCAAGGCCTTTGCCTCAAGCAAAGGCTTGAGCTTGCGTATGTTTGTTATTCAATGTGTGCGGAAGCAATTACCTGTGGCAAGGGAAGGTCTTATATTAGACGCCATGAGCACTCATCCCAATCCCACACTCAAAGAAATTTGGGACAATGATGAGGATGCTATATATGACCAATTATAAACAAGGTGATATAGTCCTTTTGGAATTCATATTTTCTGAAAGAGTAGGCGCTAAAAAGCGGCCTGCACTCATTCTAAGCAGTGACATATATCATCAATCCCGTCAAGAAATCATAGTCGCCGCCATCACCAGCAATATCAAACGAAACTTGGTCGGCGATAGCATGATTTCTGATTGGAAAAAAGCTGGTTTACCCAAGCCTTCCATAGTGACCGGCATTATTCAAACATTTAAACACAACTTAATTGAGCGCCAACTCGGCTCGCTTTCAGACCAAGACTACAAAACCGTCCAACAAAACCTCAAAAAAGCCCTAGCCTTCTAAGATCATTACGAAAACTAAAACCATTGCTAGCGAGCATAATATCGTCATTGCGAGGAATGCGAAGCAATGACGCGGCAACCTCTTCTATTTATAAATTATTAATCGTTTATTCATTAATATCTAGATTGCCACTTCGCTGCTCCGCCTGCCTGCCGGCAGGCAGGCGCTCATCGCAATGACGGTGTTGGTACGTTATGACACAGTCTCAATGACGTGTAATTATTGATGCGCTAGGTTGAAGAGGACGACGAATTCGCCTTTAGGCTTTTTGGTGGTGAAGTGCTCTATGTGGGCGGATAGGGGTTTTCTTAAGACTTCTTCGAATTTTTTGGTGAGCTCGCGGGCTAGGACAACGTGAACGTCGCCAAAGACTTCGAGCATTTGATTGAGGGTTTTGATAATTTTGTGGGGGGACTCATAAAATATGATGGTGCGTTTCTCACCTATCCAAGCTTGCATTTTGGTTTTGCGTGCTCCTGATTTAGGTGGCAAGAATCCATCAAAGATAAAGGCATTGGTTGGTAGGCCTGAAATAGACAAAGCTGCAATAATAGCGCTGGGTCCAGGTACAGAATATATAGGAATGTCTTCAGCAACACAGGCCTCGACTAAACGATAACCCGGATCTTGAATATTGGGTGTTCCGCAATCCGAAATCAAAGCCACTGTCTTACCATCTTTGAGTTGCGAGAGTGCTTGAGCTGTTTTTCTAACTTCTTGAGCTTGGTAAAGACTCAAAAGTGGTTTTTTGATCCCAAAATGCAGCAAAAGTCTTCCGGAATGGCGCGTGTCTTCACAGGCGATTACATCCACTGTTTTCAAAATCTCTATTGCTCTTAAAGTGATGTCCCCCATATTACCTATAGGAGTCGAAACAATATAGAGACTACTCAACGGTAACGGACTTCGCTAAATTGCGGGGTTGATCAATTTCTTCATTGAATTCTTTGGCTACAGAATAAGCTATGAGCTGTAGAGGAATGGCCACGACTAGCGGAGAGAATATTTCTTTGACCTTAGGTATTTCGATATAAATGAATAAGTTCAAGGCTTTGATCTTTTTGTCACCCTTGGTGACAATGGCCGTGATGATTCCGCCGCGGGCTGTGATTTCTTGAATATTAGAAACCATTTTGTCATAGGTAGCTGATTCCACACCAATACATATCACCCATGGGTTTTCATCAATTAAGGCTATAGGACCATGCTTCATCTCACCAGCTGCATAACCTTCGGCAGATATATAAGCGATTTCTTTTAACTTTAGAGCACCCTCTAGAGCAGATGGAAAATTCACATTACGGCCTAAGAATAAAAATAAGGCATTAGGTGCACGCTTGATTTGGCCTAGATCGGCATTAAAATATTTCTTTAATTGTTCGTGATAACGTGTATTAAATCGATGTGCATTTTCAGCCCAACCCTTAGTATCATTTTTATAATCTTCCAATGCTTCGGCCATAGCCTTAGGGGTTTGGTGTAATTCTTGCAATAAAGCGTGATCCGCGTCCGTCAAACCATGCTTTATTGATCGTATATAAAATGCTAATAAATAAAGCAAAGTGATTTGGGCTGTATAGGCCTTTGTGGATGCCACTGCTATTTCTGGTCCAGCTAAGGTATAAATGACACCATCTGCTTCACGCTCTATAGACGATCCTAGAACATTACATATAGCCAATGTCAGCGCGCCCCTACTTTTAGCTTCTCTAAGAGCTGCTAAAGTATCCGCCGTTTCTCCGGATTGAGAGATGACAATCACTAAGGTGTCTTTTTGGATACTAGGTTTACGATAACGAAATTCAGATGACATATCCACAGCAACGGGAATTGATTCTAATTCTTCAAAAACATAACGCCCTACCAAACCCGCATGATAAGAGCTACCACAAGCCACTATGGAGATATTTTGAATGCGCTTGAATTCAGCAGGACTTATTTTTAATTCATCAAAACTGATTTGGCCATCACGAATACGCTTGTCTAATAAATTAGCTGTGATTTTTGGCTGTTCAAAGATTTCTTTAAGCATGAAGTGCTCATAGCCTTGCTTCTCAGCGTCTTTGATGTCCCAATTAATCGTTTCAACTGGACGTTTAACCTCTTTTCCATTCACATCGGTGATATGGATAGATTTTGTGTCCAATTCAACAATTTCACCATTCTCTATATTAATGATTTTGTGTGTATGTTCTAAAATAGCGGATAAATCACTCGCAATGAAGTTCTCGCCATCCCCCAAGCCTATAACCAAGGGACTATCATGACGTATAGCAACTATGCGACCAGGGTTTTTGGCATGAATCACCCCAATTGAATATGATCCCTCAGCCAAAGCTGTAGTTTGTCTCAAGGCCTCTTTTAAATTAGAAGTGGCGGAATAGAATTTGGAGACTAAATGCGCGATTACTTCAGAATCTGTTTCGGATAAGAAGTTAATGCCTTCATTTTGAAGGTCTTTTTTGAGCTCAGCGTAATTTTCGATAATGCCATTATGAATAATAGCAATTTCGCCCGTGCTATCCATATGGGGGTGAGAATTAATATCATTAGGCATGCCATGGGTTGCCCAACGAGTATGCCCAATGCCAACACCACCATGAATACCCTCGCCTAAAAAAGACTCCAGTTCCTTAACTTTGCCTTTTTTCTTCTTCAAAGTGATACGGCCATTGCCATTTAACACAGCAATGCCCGCAGAATCATAACCTCGATATTCGAGACGTTTGAGTCCTTGAATGAGTATAGGGGCGGCCTCTCTAGGGCCTATATAACCAAATATTCCACACATATTTTTTTCTCCCGCGTCATTGCGAGGCCGTTTTTTGGCCGCGGCAATCTAAGGCTGATAACTAATCAAATTTATTAATATTCCACACTTAGTATCTCATTTAACCCTAGATTGTGCCCGTGCCTGGCCACAAAGCCAGGACACCAATGCCGGTATAGTCAGAACGAAACCGGCCCGCGGCGCAGCTACGCGCTTCTCGCAATGACATGGCTAATGGACTGTATATCTCTGTGACTCTCAGGCCTACCATTACAGTGCCCTGAGTAAAGCAAAGAATAACACAGATTTTGGCGGGAATGAAGCGATATCCCCCAAACAGGGGTTTTAGCCCTTCTTGGGAGGGGTCTTTTTTTCAGCGAATTCAAGCTGAACAAAGTTATATGGCGGTGTCGGCCCAAGAACGCTGAATTTGAGATTAGGGTAATGCTCTTTGAGTCTGGCGAGAGCCCTAGTGAACATCAATGACTTGTGTTTACGCACCCAAAAAAAGGATTCCATCAAAACCTTGTCTGAACAAAAGCTTTTTCCACGCCAATAAGTTGTATTGAGGCAAAGTGATTGAGAAATATGCTTAATCACGGTTTCGGCATAGTCAATGAATTCAGCTTCTTTAGCTTCTTTGGTTAATAAAGGAAAGTAATGTTTGTATTTGAATTGAGATGATTTTTTTAGGACAACACGAGAGAATTCGTTCATCGCATAATTTTTAATATCTGCCTCTGTTGGACCTGTCATAAAAACACGAACATGATATTCAAATTTGTAAACAATGCGATGCAAAACTTTATTTAAATCAGTTTCCATATCTGAAAGACTACGTTCCAAAGCTTTGATACCAATTATTTTGGGGAACTTGGCAGGCAATATAACTTGTTGTTTAAAAATTTGTTGAACTGCTTCCTCATGACGAATCATGTCATGTGGGCCGGGCTTAAATCCAAGGTCGGGTACTTTTGAAACAACGGCTGCCGCGTCAGCGCCAATGTACATCAATTGACATTGACTGTTTTGAATACCAATTGGCTTAATGCGCAAGCCATCTTTTCGTCTAACAAAACCGTACAACGCCAAACGTTCTTTCATTGAATATTCCTAAAGTTTTTGGGCAATCGAAGCATTGATGCAAGTGTAACAATACGTCAAAATAGTGTCAACGCATATAATCAATATAAATTATTATAAATATTTTTTTTGTTATTGGTGGTAAAAAAAGTGAGGCTCAAAAAACTATTTAGTTTTTTTTGGAGTCGTTTATTAAGCAATAATTAGTTGTGAGTGAAAAGATTAGTAGGTTTTGTGAGGAGGTGAAAATATTGTTTAAGCAATACTATTAATAATTGGTTTAACGCGAGCTTTGTATTAGAAATCTTATTATTTTTCTAGTAATTGGTGCATAGTGTCTTGAAATAATGGTTGATGTACCTTATTGGTACGGAAACGATTTATTCATTGTTGCACATGGAACCTGCTTCGCGGTTTTAAGGCAATATGCATCAAGTACTTGTAAAAGAATTGATTCTCTAATGCAATGTCCGGGTTTAGCTGCGATTATAATCGTCTTCAATCCTAACAATATCATCTTCGCCTAAGTATTCTCCAATTTGGACTTCAAAGAACACTAAAGATTCAGCACCCGTATTCTCAATGCGATGTTTAGCTTGGGTGGGAATATCAATCATGGAGCCTTTTTGTATAGCTATCGACTTGTCATTCAAAAGAACCTTGCCCTGTCCTTGAGTAATGGTCCACTTTTCACAACGTTTTGCATGCATTTGATAGCTCAAGCGATGTCCCGGTGTGACTTCAATACGTTTGATTTGAAAGCCATCTTCAACCTTAAGAATTTCATAATTACCCCAAGGCTTGGCAACCTTAACCATTCTTTACACCTTCTTTGTTTTCTAATTCATCAATAATCGAAGCCGCCGTGGCGTCACCCCAAACATTCACGGTTGTTCTAAAACGATCCAATAGCCAGTCGACAGCCAAGATTAAACCCAAACCTTCAACCGGCAAACCAACAGACTGCAAAACAAGTATCATCGTGACAAGGCCCGCTTCTGGTATACCAGCGGCACCTACAGCTGCTAATGTAGCCGTAAATGCGATTATAAGCTGGTCGCTCATAGATAAATCAATGCCATAACATTGCGCTATATAAATTGCCGCAACAGCCTCATAAAGAGCCGTACCGTCCATATTAATGGTGGCACCTAATGGCAAAACAACATTAGATGTTTTTTCGGATACACCCGCTTCCTGCACTTGCTTCATTGTAATGGGTAATGTGGCTGATGAAGATGCTGTCGCAAAGGCAATCACCAGGGCGCGACTAAGCGAAACAACATATTCAATTGGATTGCGTTTAGTAAAAATCCATAAAAGAAGTGGTAAAACAGCCAAACTGTGAATTGCTAGACCCAGAATAACCGCAGCGCTATATTTTAAAAGACTTTGCATCAAAGCCACCACAGCCATGCCACCACCCGTCACACCTAGACGATAAGCAATCAAGCCAAATATGCCGATTGGAGCGCATTGAATAATAATGCCGACCACATGCATAATGACTGCATTAGCAGAATTCAAAATCTTGATTAGTGGTTTAGCAGCTTCGCCCAAATTCACCATAGCTACCCCAAATAATATCGAGGCAATGATAATAGGGAGTATTTTGAATTCAACGGCTGACCTGAATAAATTCGGCTGAACCATACCTTCAATGACTTGCATAAAAGAAAAGGCTTCTTTATCTTGTATTCGGGCAGGCAATTCGCCTGTGAATTCAGAAGCACCTATGCCTGGTTGTAGTACATTCACTACCAGCAAACCAATGCCGACAGCCAAGCCAGTAGTGAGAGTATAAAAAATAACCGTTTTGACACCCAAACTACCTAGGGATTTTGAGTCGGTTAAATTAGCAATACCAACAATAATAGATGTCACAACTAAAGGTATGACCATCATCTTAAGAGCATTTAGGAATAAGTTGCCAAGAATCTCTAGATGAATTGCGGCATTAGGGAAAAACGTTCCCATGCACACACCGCCAACTGCACCGCCAATAATCCATATTAAGTGTTGGTTCTTCGAATCAGAATTTGTCATATGGCCCTATATTGGCCTAGCTGTCTAAGAAATTTGAACATTTGCGGCTTGGGCTGGAGAAAGAAAGAAACGTTCTCGCAAATAATTCATTTCCTTTATGGAGTCACGCACATCTCCCATAGCACGGTGATTTTCGTTCTTACGGGGGTATTGACGCTTAATATCGGGGTACCAGCGTTGCACCAAAGCTTTGACTGTAGTCACATCCACATGCCTATAGTGTAAGAATTCATTCAATTTGGGCATGTATTTGATCAAAAAGCGTCTATCGTGATGAATGGAATTGCCGCATAAAGGTGCTTGCTTAGGTAAGCAGTACTTTTTGACAAAAGCGATTGTTTCGGCTTCGGCCTCTTCTAAAGTGACTTTTGAAATTTTAACAGCTTCGGTTAAGCCAGACTTAGCATGTTGTTTTACATTCCAATCATCCATGGCCTGCATCAGAGCGTCCTCTTGGTGAATAACCAAATCAGGACCTTCGGCCAATACATTCAGCTCACCATCAGTGATAATTGTGGCGATTTCTATAATACCTTCTTTTTCTGGGTCCAAACCTGACATCTCAAGGTCTAGCCAGACAAGATTTTTTGCATTGGGTTTTGGTTTAGTTGTACTCATAGAGATATTTTAATTTATTTTAGGTTATTTTAGTTTATTTTAGCTTTATTTAGTGGGTTATTATGCCACAAGCGACCCGAATCGTGACACTTTTTGTACTCAAATTAGTCATTCGCCGAATCCGCGCTATCTTGCGCACTGCTAGAAAAAGCATAACTGGTATAACTAGCGCTTGAACATAAAATAATTAAAGTGAATAGGCCGACTAAAGAAAGTAAAAAAGGTGGGGCAAGTGTAAATCCACACTTATTCAGTTTCAAGCAACTCTTTAACTTTTTGAAGCAACTCTTCAGGATTGTAGGGTTTGGTGACATAAGTGTCAGCGCCTGATTCAGATCCCCAAAATTTATCACTTTCTGTTGCTTTTGCCGTTAATAGAATAATGGGAATATGCTTAGTCTTAGGATCATCTTTGACTATTCGACACACCTGAAATCCATTGGGTGGTGGCATCATGACATCACAAATAATTAAGTCTGGAGCTTCGGTCTGCGCTGCTTTAACTGCACTTTCTCCATCAGAGGCTGAAACGGTTTCATAACCCTCATTATTTAATCGTGAGGATACCATCATCACGATTGCCTCTTCGTCATCAACTACCAAAATTTTTTTTGCCATTATTTCTCCTTTTAAAATTCCAATTATCTAAATCAATTGCCGAATGCTTTTAAGCAATGAGTCTGCTTCAAATGGCTTACCGAGCACAATATTACCTTTGTCTGATAAAGAGTTTCCCTCATCACTTTTTTTCTTTAAAGCTGTTAAGAATATAATCGGTATATCTTTTAAATTCGCATCTTCCTTTAAAATATTGCTAACCTCGATACCGTCCATATCAGGCATCATAATATCCAAAATAATTAAATCAGGTTTATTAGCCTGCGCAATTGTGATTGCATCTTCACCGTTATGAGCCTCTAAAACTTTATAGCCCTCGCTTTCCAAACGTGATTTAACTAATATCACGATATCAGCTTCGTCATCTACTACCAAAATTTTCTTAGACATTCAACACCTCCTTTACTAACCAATCTTATGAATTATTAATATTTCTTTATGGCCACAAATTTTTGAATATAGCGTCTGCCAGCATCAAGTCATCTGGAGTTCCAAAAATGCGAATTTTATCATTCGTCAAGACTTCTAACGACTCTTTCTCCAGAATAGCATTCACACACGACTTAACTCTCTGCACTGCCGATATGGCTCGCTCTCTATCTGTATCGGGTAATAAAATAAGTAATTCGCGGCCATTTCGCAAAGCTATATCATCTTTACGACGTAAGGTTTCATTAGCCAAAATCTCTATTTTGTCGAGTAAACAATCAGAAACACCTTGCTCTATATTGGAGTATTGTATTTCACTTAGTAGCGCTATAGAAGCAACCGAAAAAGGCTCACTCTCATCATGCATGTGCTTAAGCGTATTTATTATTGCTTCTTGAAACACATCTTTAGCAGTTAATTGTGGGATGCTGAAATAAAACTGCGAGCCATGGCCATAAATACTCTCGACCCAAATCCGCCCACCATGCAATTCCACAATTGCTTTAGATATGGCCATGCCGAGTCCAGTACCCTTTTGTCCTGGACCATGCTCCCTTTCGAATTGACTAAACTTATCAAGTACCTTAATCAAATCTGCCGGCCGTATACCTTTGCCCGTATCTTCGACGCTAAACAAAAAGTCTTTTTTAGAAGGATCCATAACAATCTTTAATTCGATTTTGCCCTGTTCGGTGAATTTGAGAGCATTGCCGATCAGATTCGTTAAAACTTGTTGCAGCTTATCAGAATCGGCGTAAATATCTCTTATACCATCAGAAATATTGATTACGAGTTGTAAGTTTTGTTTCATAATTTGTGCTTCGAATGATTTTTTTACACGATCCACAACATGAACTATATTGATTTTTTTCTTTTGAATATTGGCCTTACCTGCTTCAATTTTGGCCATATCTAATAAGTCATTAATAATTCGCGTCAATCTATCAATATTTTCTAAAGTGATGCCCAAAAACTTTAGTTGATTAGCATTCACGTCACCGAGAATGCCATCATTCACCTGTGAAACACCCTCGCGAATAATGGAGAGTGGTGTTCTTAATTCATGTGATACCGTTGAGATAAAATCTGTTTTCAAGCCATCCAGTTTTTCAAGCTCTTCATTCTTAAGTTGTAATTCAGTATACAAAGCTTTAATACCGCGATTAGTGCGTTCGGCAGACCACTTAACGTCAGCAATTTGACCTTTTAAGGTTTTATTCTGTTCGCGTAAAATATCTAATTCGCTGGAGCTCATCAAATCGCTCTCATCGTTCTTATCAAATCTTCAAACCCCGCAGTTTTAACAACGTAATCATCGGCTCTAACCTCACGCGCTTGGCTAGCATCAACAGCATCTATATGTCCCGTCATTACAATAATGAATACCTCATAGTCGAGAATAGATCTGATTTGACGACAAGTCTCAAAACCATCTATGCCTGGTAGAATGGTGTCGCAAATGACAATATCTGGACGCTCCTGCTGACAGACATCGACACCTTCATGACCGCTATCAGCAAAGGTAATATTCTCAAAGCCAGCACGCTTTAACACATGCCCCATTATTTTCTGATCTTGAAAATTATCTTCAATAATAAGAATTTTTTTCATTAATCACGTTGTTCCGTTTGTTTAGGTAAACAATTTAAATTCTGCCAATAATCATTAAATGTGATTATCATTTTCTCAAAAGAAGGATAGTCTATAGGCTTTTGTATATAGCTCGCAGCTCCTAATGAGTAACTTTTGCGTATATCTACTTCATTTTTTGATGAAGTAAAAATAATGATCGGTATATTTCGCGCGAATTCTATAGCCTTTATTTTTTCTAATACAACAAAACCATCCATTTTAGGCATTTTGATGTCTAATAAGATAAGATCGGTTCGGTTCGCGGTAGATACGTGAGCCAAAGCATCCTCTCCAGAATGAACTATCGATAAGTGACTTTTCAACTCCGCTTTTTCAAATGCGCGTTTAGCTATTTTTCCTTCAGCTTCACTATCATCAACTAATAATATGTACAAAGTGTTTCCATTAGACGGGGGGTTGCGGCTAATTTCCATTATTCTAACTTCTTTTAGTTCCGCTATCTACAATGTTTAATGAAGAAGCATTGGCCAAATTCTTGGGTAATTTAAAGCAAAACGCAGCGCCTTGACCCAATTCAGATTCAATCCAGATATCTCCCTGATGGTCATTAATAATGCGCTTAACTATACTCAAACCAGCTCCACTTCCACGATACTCTTTATCCGTATGCAAACGCTTAAATATTCCAAAAACTTCTTTGTGATATTGTTTATCTATACCAATTCCATTATCTATTATTCTGAATTCATGATTTTCGCCACGATCGACATACTTAAGTTCGACGTGCGGGCTTCTAGCCTTAATTTTTGAACTAAATTTTATACTATTACTTATTAAGTTAACCATAACTACACCCATTTTAATTTTATCGCAAACAATAGACGGTAAACTTTTTTGAATATCAACTTTCACCCCAAAATCTTTAATATCAAATTTAATACGCTCAATCACCGAATTTAATAAAGAGTTCATATCTACAGATTCATAGGGGCTTTGTATACGCGATACTTTTGAGAGGGTTAATAAATCCTCTATCAAATCCCCCATTCTATCAGCTCCATTTCTAATTTCTTCTAAATGATTTTTTCCCTCCGCGTCCAATTTGGTAGCATAATCTTCTTCCAAAAATGAAGTGAATGAAGATATAGCTCTTAGAGGTGCGCGCAAATCATGGCTAGCGGTGTAAACAAAACTATCCAATTCTAAATTCGCTTTTTCTAATTGTGTATGTTCTTCTTTGAGCGCATCCATAACTAATTGCATCTCATGCTTCGCTTTTAGCAATTGTTCATTGCGCAGCTTAATTTCTTTAGTAGAATCTGCCAAAATTTTGTTCTTTTTGACCTTGTCTTCCCTATACGTCATTATATTCTCGGCCATTTGATTAAAGGCCATAGACAGCTCACCCAATTCACCCTCTTTAGAAACTTCAGCTCGTGCCAACAAATTGCCCTCACCAATGTCAATCGCCATTTGCCTCAGATTAAGTATTGGAATAGAAATTGAGCGCGCAAAAAGTATCGCAAACATAACCACAAAAGATAAAAAGATCGTCGCAATTTTTAAAATATCATTACGCGTAGTTATGGAATTAGATAAAGCGTCAGCTTCATCAATTTCGACCACCAATACCCATTCCTGATCTACTAACAAACGCGTAGCTCCTACAACCCATGTATCGCGATAATTTTTATAACGACCTATAAAATTTTTTCCATCGAAAGCACTTTTAATCACTTCACTTATAATCTTAGTATTAAGCACACTATTTGGGTTTTCATTCGAATGCGTCAATACTCGATAATTTTTGTCTACAATAAAGGACTGCCCCGAACGGCCAAGCGTTGGGCTAAGTGCGGTAATTTCATTCAAAATATTTCCGTGGAAACGCATGCGAATAACGCCGCTAAATTCAGTTGTTTTCCAGTTTCGGATTTGTTCATAGGTTTCTATGTAGCTATCTTGCGTTTGAGCAACAAATTTAAACCCTCCAAAGTAGGACCCTCGCGATCGCACCTGATCTAAAATATGTTTTTCCAAATGCGTGCCTGCTGTTAACAAATCTGAGCTAGCAACCGCCAAACCATTCACGTCAAATACGCCAATAGACTGAATCGCGGTTACCTTATCAATATCCAAATAACCACTGTGAGGCTTAAGCTGCATCTCTTCAAGAATAGAATCAATATGAGTTTGTATATTCCTAACGAGTTCTGGGCTGTTTACCGCATCACTAGCCAATTGGCGTGGTAATATCGTGCCGGCAATTTCTTTAGCCTGTTCTTGTCTCAAACGAAAGGTATGGTTGATATTGGAAGCTTTGGATTGATTAATCTCAAAAAGATTGGCAATTGACTGCTCGATTACGGCATTACGCGCATTATTCGTACTGTAGTGCGTGATTAGCGCAATAGGCAAAAGAGCTATGGTCAAAAAAGCGACTGTCAGTTTAATTGTGAGAGTAATATTATTCATTCTAAATGCCCTAAGACCACTTAAATATAAGCTATACCAAGTTAACTTTAGCCCTTTATGATTTAACAATAGTAAACAATAGTTATAATTTACATATTATCTCATCAATTGTCAAGTTTTACGACATATCCCGGATTTGGGCCCCAAATCCCTAAGTTGACCAGCACTCTAAAAAGTTGCTGATGTTCAAAAAGAGGCAAAACAAAATCGATGCGACAACTTTGATTGTTCATTTTGACTATGTCATCACACTAAGTCATCGCCTACATGCAGCTAATGACGCAGCCTGACTGTGATATGAGTGTGGAAGCGGCCAGTGCAACTAATAATTTGTTAAGCAGTTCTAACGATATAAGTATTATTCATATTAATAAGAAATATAATTGATAAGACGATAGATACTATGTTTAAATAGAGTCATTGGAGGATCTACATTATGTTTTTGAATACATTAACAGCACTTTTATTCATGTCTCTCGTTTCTTTTAACCATATTAATTTTGCGTCGGCCGAAAGTGCTATGGCTTCTATTAAATCCACTAATGGCAGCGCCCTCAAAGGCACTGTTCGTATTGAAGATACTGATACAGGTGTAAAAATCAGTGCTAAAGTCTCAGGCGCGGCACCCGGCCAACATGGTTTTCACATACATGAATATGGCTCATGTGCTAATGGCGGCAAAGCTGCCGGAAGCCATTTTAATCCAGACGGCGCTTTACATGGCGACGTTTTAATCCAAGGCGTCTTCGAAGTCCATCCAGGTGACTTAGGCAATATAACCATTGACGCCAATGGTGAAGGCACAAAGGAAATTGAAGTCGAAGACCTCAGCGTCATCGAGGGCATATACAATATTGGTGGACGCGCCATCATCATGCATGCTGCTGAAGACGACCTCGGCCAACCCACCGGCAACGCCGGCGCCCGCATCGGCTGCGGCACCATCACCATAGTCAACCCAGAATTTTAAAGCACGACATGCGGGGTACGATGTACGAAGATTTAGCCCATTAAAGTCTAAGGTGTGGTGGGTATGCAGAAGAGAATGGCTATTGCACAACCTCTAGATTGCCACGTCGTCGATGAAAATTGATTACGACACCTCGCCAATGACATATTTTTGTAAATCGCTTCACACACAATAATTAACAGTTCCATATAGCAAAGGCGACTAGCGCAGCATAGTCGGCCTCTACTTCCCCTGCCTCCATCTCAATATGTTAAAGGCGCATACAAAATCAAAATTAATACGTTAAGTATCGTTAATCATGTTGAAAAAAAAAGAATAACCTCTTAATTATACGTCTGGGTTGGGTGGTGTGTTGGAGAAGAATTGTGCTGTTTTGCAAAATTATGTTCACAATTCGACGGAAACACACCACCCAACCCAGACAAATAAAAAAGGAAGAGGAGATTACTCTCCTCTTCCTTTTTTATGCATCAATTACTTACGTAATTAACCTATGGCTTTTTCACCTTGTTCATTTGTGCGAATCCTAATGCACTCGGTTAATTCAGTGACAAAAATCTTTCCGTCACCGATTTCGCCCGTTTTTGCACCTTCAATGATAGCGTCAATAGCACCTTGAACATGATCATTATTCACGGCTATTTCGATACGCACCTTCTTAAGAAGATTAACTTCTGTATCGACACCACGATAAGTTTCATGAAAACCTTGTTGTTGACCACAACCCAAGGCATTCGTCACAGACATTTTGTTAACATCATTTTTAAACAATGCTTGCTTGACCGCTGTGAGCCGGCCAGGTTGTATATATGCAACTATGAGTTTCATATCTAATTCTCCTTGTCTTTGCCGACTTATTGAGTTGTAAAAATCTGAAAACCACTATAGGCTTCCATTGCATGTTCAGATATATCCAAGCCTTGAAGCTCTTCTTTCTCATCCACACGAATTCCCATAGTCGCTTTCAATATACCAAATATAATTAATGCTGCGGAAAAACAGAATATGCCATAGCAAAGAACACCTACGAATTGTATCCATAAGCTGTGTTCAGGGTTTGTGCTGAATAAACCTACAGCCAATGTGCCCCAAATACCACAAACTAAATGCACAGAAATTGCACCTACAGGATCATCTAATTTTAATTTATCCAAAAAGATAACTGCAAACACAACCAATACACCAGATGACAAACCAATGGCAATTGCTGAAAGCACGCTCACTGTATCGGCACCCGCTGTAATACCCACCAGACCGGCTAAACAACCATTCATAGCCATAGTCAAATCAGGTTTCTTTTGAACCATCCATGAAGTTAGCATAGCGCCCATAATACCGGCTGCAGCTGCTAATGCAGTTGTCGTGAATACTAAGGAAACAAGTTCAGGATTAGCAGAAAGCACTGAGCCGCCATTGAAACCAAACCAACCTAACCACAACAAAAATACACCAATGGTAACTAATGGCATATTGTGTCCCATAATTGGTCTAACGCTACCGTTAAAATATTTACCAATCCTTGGACCCAATAACATAACACCTGCCAAAGCACCCCAGCCACCAACAGAGTGAACTAAAGTAGATCCAGCAAAGTCATAAAAACCCATTTGGTCCAAAAAGCCTCCGCCCCATTTCCAAGAACCGGCAATTGGGTATATCACTGCAACATAAATTGTTGAAAAGATAAGGAAGCTACCTAATTTAACACGTTCAGCAACCGCTCCAGAAACAATGGTTGCAGCAGTCGCGGCAAACATACCTTGGAACAAAAAGTCCGTGTAATATGTATAAGCACCATCTGCATAATCAATTAAACCAGCAGCACCTTCAGGAGCAGAAATACCAAAACCAGCAAATCCAAAGAATTGGCCAATCGAAAAGTCCCCAGGGTACATTAAGTTAAATCCGCAAATAGCGTATGTCAAAAGACCAATTGCAACAATGGCTGTATTCTTAAAAAGAATATTAACCGTGTTTTTGGCGCGCGTTAGTCCTGTTTCCAAGGTCGCAAAACCTAGGTGCATAATGAATACAAGAAATGTTGCTACCAACATCCAAGTATTATTCACAGTGAACAGTGCCTCAGCGGCCGCATCTGCTGCAAATGCTGTAGAGCTCATCCCAATGAGTGGTAGAGCCAACAACATAGTCCATAAATGCGTTCTAAATCGCTTCATGGATAATCCTCCAGTTTAATTTGTATTATAAATCGGAATTAAATATCAATAATTCCACTTCAACAATAGAACAAATAGTATGTTCATCCCGTCTTAACTACGGAGTAATTCTACTCATTGAATGTTTCAGCTATATTTCGGTAAGAAAAACAATTCGAGGGGATTATAGACCTGTCACTCAGACTGTGTCATAACGTACCAGCACCGTCATTGCGATGAGCGCGGTAGCAGCGAAGTGGCAATCTAAGACTAATATCTAATCAACTTTATTAATATTCGACACCTGTTATCCAATGCAGCTCCAGATTGCCGCGTTGCTGCTCCGCGCGCCTCGCAATGACGCGGTTAATAAGCTTTATGACACAGTCTGACTACGCGGGGTGTGAAACTAGCCTGCGGTAGACTAAAAACAATTTATCTAAAATCTTGTAGTTTCACCTTGGAGGGTGGGTTGGGTGAGCCATAGCCCGTATTCTTTGTCTCAAAGAGCTTACTAATAGACGTGCCTTGAGATCCTTCCGGCTCTATACGGAAGCTTTTTTGACCATTGTATTTTGGGTGTGAATCGCGATCAAGCTTCAGCGCGGGGTCTGTATTAGCAAAAGTTGTGGAGTCTTTTTCGACAAAATTGCTTGGATTCGGCTCAAAATTCCGCAAAGTGTCCAAAACCTGATTATTATTTGGGTTGGCTCTATAATTACGAACTTCTTCAGATAGAGCAAAATTTGGGGGAGTGTCCTTAAAATTTCGAGGTTCAAGGGAATGATTAGGTGGTTGCTCACGATAACCACGCGGTTTTTCAAGATCCGTCAAAGGGCCTGTATATAGGTTGCCTCCTATAACCGAGTCTTCTTGAAAAGCGATGCCCATCTCAGTGAAACACAGTCCAACTAAAAGGAGTATTGGAAAATAATAGCGTATATTTGTCATAAAGGCCTCTCTTGGAGTTATTCTACCCTATACTTAAGTGATTTTATAAAAAACTTATAGCCTAATTCTTTTAGAAAATCGTTGCATACTTTAATAAAAGACGTATTATTAACCGCGATATTAATTAAATTCACCACTATCGCTTATTAAATTAATATATAGTGGGATCACATCTATAATATACATTAATAATGGTTTATATACCCCACTTAGGCTTGAATTCGTGAACCTAATAGATGTCCAATGTAAAATAGTGCAAATCCTATTAAAACGCTAACTAATAAATTCATCAAAGCGCGCATAACGAAGCCTGATTTCAATAAATCGGAGGTTTGTAGGATGAGTGTTGAAAAGGTGGTGAGCGCACCACAAAAACCTACTATTAAAAACAAACTCATCTCTTGAGTCAGCCATTGTCTCAAGTCTAAGAATGGAATTAAAAAGCCTATTAGTAAACAACCGAGCGAATTAGCAAGCAAAGTGCCGTAGGGCAAGCTCTGGCCCCATAAGTTCATAGATACTAGTGAGATAGAGTATCTTACCAATGTACCTATAGCACCACCTGATAGCAATAATAACCATTTCATATAAGTAGTAGTATAGCAAGTATCATTAATACAGTCATTTAAAGATAAGGATTAATTGAAAGCCCTAGGCAAAGCTTATCTGCAAAAGCCAAAATGGCTGTAAATAAGGCCATAATAACTACATTTTGTGTAACGATTAACCTATGCATAAGGCGTGTATTGACAGATACTTCCAATTTGATAGAAATTATAACAAATGTTAAGCTATTGAAATTGTTGATGTGGCATGTATACTCTAAGTAAAGCAAATAGGTAGATATCATTGATCTATCTTCAACTTAAAAAAACGGAGGTGCGCCATGAAAAACGATCTACTATTAGGAATCCTGATTGGTAGTGTCATTGGCTTAGTCTTTACGACTACACTAACTGCTCATCTACCATTCATCGTTATCTTAACAGTTCTTTTGATGACCAAAGTCATCAAATTTGACTAGAACTTGTTGAGCGAAAAATAACCGCCCTCTAGCGTTGCTGGAGGGCGGTTATTTTTTTGCCATCTATCTACTTTTTTGTTGCATTAACTGGTTCTACAATCTATACTAATGCAATGTTTAATCACCTACTTAACCTCAAAGACCGACCCTTATTCTGGATCGGCATCATATTCGGCGTTGTCATTATCGCTGCAATTCGACTGGTATTGCCTGGACTCTAAATTAAGTTGTTTGGATTTGGGCGGGGTTGAATTGGGCCATAAATGCTAGCCATTCTTTGCGCTTATTTAAGAATTCTTCTCTAGCTATTTTTACTTGAGCGGATTTTTCTTTAAGAGCAGCTTGCGACATTTGGGCAATTTGTTTGCAAGCCTGTTTATAGTCTATGGATTTAACTTCCCATTCTTTTAACTTTTGAATCACACCCGAATAAAATTCTTCAACATTCAAAATAGCTTGATCAATCTTAGTCTGATCCCACTTTAAATTATTAACCATATCCAATAATTTAGTTTGCTCAACATCTCCACGTGTTAAAAGAATTTTGGGCTCAGGTGTACGATTCAAATCTGTCGTCAATCCGAATCTAGAATAAAAGAATATTAGCCATTTGGTTGGATCCCAGTGATACCACTTAACGCCATTACGATAATCTGATGGAAAGCGATGGTGATAACTATGATAACCCTCACCATTGGTTAAAAAAGCACATACCCATGAATCTACCGCAGAGCCAGTCAAGTCATATGTAGGTGTGCCGAATGTATGTGCATATGAATTAATCAAAAAGACACATTGGTGAATAATGAATAAGCGCCCGCAAACGGCTAAGAAAAATGCACCCCACATATGTCCATAACACAAGCCAATGAACATCGGTATAGCAATGCCCGTAGTTACGGCCCAAAGGGTATAATTTTGATGTTGGTGCAATATAACCTTATCCTTAGACAAGTCTTTAACATTATCAAAATTAGCCGGTGTTCTCTTGGTAAAAAACCAACCCATATGCGCAAACCAAAATCCGCGTTTGATATTATAAGGGTCACGATCTGTGTCGACATATTTATGGTGATCACGATGTTCCGACGACCAGCGCATCACAGAGCCTTCCCAGGCCGCCGCACCAAAAAAAACATTCAAATACTGAAGTACTTTATTAGCCTTAAAGGCTTTATGAGCAAATAAACGGTGATGGCCAAAGGTTGTTGCCATCATAGTCGAAATGGCCAAGAAGCCAAAAAGTATCCAATCCGCTTTTGTTAACCCAAAATGATAGGCATAAATGGGCAATCCAATAGTGGCCAATAAAGTCGTGCCACCAAAAAACCACACATTTTTCCAATCTAATGTCTTTAAGAATTTATTTATTTTATTCATATTAATACTCTTTTATTCACTAACCTACACAAATTATGACTACATATACCTATATTATAGTACTACTGAGTATAATGGCAAAGCGCTTTATATCAAGGTGCTTTAAACACGTTGCATGGGTATTTGATTACGGACTTCTTGAAGGCGTTGTTTTTCTAAAGTAGCGCTGATAATGGTTTTGGTTTGAGGTCCGGCTTCTGATAGAGTTAATCCCCAAGGATCAAGAATGAGGCTATGTCCATAAGCCATAACGCGATTGGCGCCTTGCCCACTTTGATTAGCAGCGAGCACAAAGCACTGTGTTTCAATAGCTCTAGCTTTAACTAAAGTATGCCAATGATGACGCCCTGTTTCAAAAGTGAATGCGGCGGGAATGATTAATAAGTCAGCGCCTTCTTTGGCGTAATGCTGATACAAATCTGGGAATCTTAGGTCATAGCAAATAGAAAAGCCGACTTTAAAGCCATGGATATCAACCATCAAAGGTTTTTTGCCCGGGATGCAAAAATCAACTTCAGACACTTTAGCATTGGGTACCAATGATTGAAATAAATGCATTTTGACATAAGTGGCTTTAATCTCTCCATCAGGTCCAATTAAAATAAGCGTATTCTCAACTTTGCCTTTGCCCTTAGCTTTAGCCTTTGGCTTAAGCAATACACCCCCTAAAACTAACCAAGCGCAGAATTTTTTAGCATCGGCTTGCAGAGCTTTAATCGCTGGTCCATCCAAAGTCTCCGCCTCAGCAATTAAGTCTTTATGTGGGGCGCGCATCAAAAAGCCTTCAGGCAAAACAACCACTCGAGCCAAATTTCTTAAGGCCTGATCAACCAACCGTCTCGCATTGGCCAAATTCTTTTCTTTTTTGGGTCCGGCTGACATTTGAATCGCGGATACAGTTAAATGTTCTAGAGACTTATTATGTGGCTTAAG
>JBLINS010000027.1:0-27717 GCA_047639455.1 Candidatus Omnitrophota bacterium | reverse complement strand
GAGAGCATCTTGATTTTCTTCATCTCATGCTATAATAACCCAAAAATTACGACGGGACCAGGTCCAAAAGGGACAGGGCCCGTTAATTCATAAATCTACTGGACCTCTCCCTTTTGGACCTGGTCCCGTAACAGGAGCATTATTTATGGGGCACATCAAAGATTTCATTACTAAGAATTATAAGCACTTTAATGCTGCTGTTATTGTGGATGCCGCTCAAGCCTGGGTGGATCATTTAGAAGCTGGAAATAAGATGTTTTTTACCATGGCCGGAGCTATGAGCACAGCTGAATTAGGCATATCTCTTGCCGAAATGATACGTCAAGACAAAATTCATGCTATTTGCTGCACGGGTGCTAATTTAGAAGAAGACCTTTTTAATTTGATTGCCCACAACCACTATAAACGCATACCGAACTATCGAGACTTGAGTCCCAAAGATGAGCTTGAATTACGAGATCAAGGTCTCAATCGTGTGACGGATACTTGCATACCAGAACTAGAGGCTATTAAACAAATAGAAAAACGTATTTATCCTCTTTGGAAAAATGCTGAAGCAGAAGGTGAGCGTTATTTTCCCTATGAATTCATATATCAATTGATTCGTAATGGAGATTTGGAAAAGTCTTATCAAATTGATCCGAAGAATTCCTGGTTAATCGCTGCAAGCGAGAAGAATTTGCCGATATTCACTCCCGGATGGGAAGATTCAACTTTAGGGAATGAAGCTATCGCCTACAAAATAAACGGACATGTAAAGGATACATCTTTTATTCGTAGTGGGCTTGAAATGATGGAAGATTTAATTAATTGGTATCGAGCCAATACAAAAGATAATTCTTTGGGATTCTTTCAAATTGGCGGGGGTATAGCTGGCGACTTTCCAATTTGTGTTGTGCCACTCATTCATCAAGATCTAAACGAAAAGTGTAGACTTTGGAGTTATTTTTGCCAAATCAGTGACTCAACAACATCCTACGGATCCTATAGTGGCGCCGTTCCTAATGAAAAGATAACCTGGGACAAGTTAGATGTAGACACACCCAAGTTCATGATTGAATCAGATGCCTCTATCGTCGCACCCCTAGTCTTTTCCTACGTTTTAAACCAATAGCAAACTACACTGCGCAAAATACGTTTTGTATAAACTCTGTCATCCTGAGATTTTGCGCAGCAAAAATAGTAAGCCTGCCTGTCGGCAGACAGGGATCCCACAGCAAAATCTCTTAGCTAATTCGTTTTTATCTTTTATAGGAAGTGCTTTGAGCACTATTGTAGTAGTCAGGTGTGCGAGTTAAATAAGTTTGATTCGTAGCCTTATCATAATAGGTGCTATAGGTTGGCGTATTGGTCGCGACATCATAATAGCGCTGCCCATTAACTTGGTTAGGAATTTGAATTGCAGGTTGTTGCGGCGCGGGTTGAGGTAATGCGCTCTGTTGCGGCGCGATCTGGTTAAAACCACGTTGGGCTTGATAAGAGTCCGCATTGGTAGCTGGTTGCGTAGGCTGATCATAGCGATAGGCAGTGCCGTCTTGTTGCGTTGGCGTTTCAAGGATAATTTTGGGTATTGAAACTTTGTTTTCAATTTTGGCGAGTTGATCAATTAACATTTGGCCAGTGGCTGAAGGTTTGATCTTACCCTCAAATAAAACATTTTTGGCCAGGACGTTAGCGCCATAGTAATACTGATTACCTGCTTCATCCCACTTAATCATGGTGCCATCAGCTGCGAGAGCCGCAAAAAGTCCTGAATTGCGTGAGTAATGATGCATTTGTGTATTGAATTGCCAGCCTGTGCCCATTTCATTGTGATAACCCCAATAGGCCGCCGTGGCAGATACGGAGCCACTAACCGTGGGGCCACCATTACCTAAGCGTTCTAAGCGATATCCGTCTCGTCCAACCAATATCATTTCACTTTTTTGAGCACCAAACTGTAAGCCAAAACTACCGCCTGCGACTCGAATAAAAGCGGGAGCCGACCATTTGCGGGTTTGTGCATCGCGAGACAAGGCAACACCTACGCCAAAACGACCCGCATAAAAAAAGCCCACTTTGGCCATACGAGGAAAGATGATAATCGATTCAGCACGTTGGATAACGTCTTGGGGGATGGCCGGGTTTGTCCCTTCAGTCATTTTGCTTAGAATTCGCTTAGCTTCAAGAATTCTGATATCTAGACCTTCATGTGCTGCCATAGCTTGATGTGTGGCAAAAAGTGTTGTGATTGCCATTAAAAATGCGAATATTCGAATGATTTTCATAATTGGCCCCTATTATGCATATATACTCAATACTGTTTAATATAGTCCTTTTATCTTATTTAAGCAAGTAGATCAAAGCATTTCAACGTTCTTTTGACGGGGCTTAGATATACCTATATACTGTTGTACATATAAACTTATGCCGAAGAAAAAAAAGCCCTCCACTCAACCGAAAGTTCAATCAGCAAAATCAAAACGCATTATTGTTGTTTCGAACCGTTTGCCTGTCACTCTTTCGAAGTCACGCGATAGTCATCACACATTAACCCGTTCCTCTGGTGGGCTGATTTCAGCCATCGAGCCTCTAAAAAAGAGTCGCAAATTAGTATGGGTGGGTTCGCTTGGACCGACTAAAGGTAATAGCGCTACGACCTCAGCCTTGTTAAAACAAAGTTCAGACATTGAATACGATGTAGTGAATTTGGACCGTAGTGAATGGCAAATGTACTATACGGGATTCTCAAATAAAGCTCTCTGGCCTTTATTGCATTATTTTATGGGCCATTGTGTTTTTAATGAAAATCAATGGAGTGTTTATAAGGCCGTTAATCAAAAATTTGCTGACAAAATCGTCAAAGTGTCGCGTGCAGATGATTTGATTTGGATACATGATTTTCATTTAATGCTAGTGCCTTCGATGGTTCGTTTAAAAAAGCCGAATGCCCGCATAGGTTTTTTCTTACACACACCTTTTCCATCCTCAGAGCTATTCCGTGTTTTTCCATGGCGCAAAGAATTATTAGAGGGTTTGCTGGGCGCTGATTTAATAGGCTTTCACACCTATGATTACGTGCGCCATTTTCGATCTTCACTATTACGTATTCTAGGATTAGAATCCGAAATGACAGAATTAATGTATAAGGGTAGAAGCCTAGCTATTGATGCATTTCCGGTTGGTGCTGATGTGGGTACTATTGAGAGCGTTTTGAAAAAACCTAAGGTTGAAAAAGGATTTGAAATTCTCAAAAGAAAAAAAGGCAAATTAAAAATATTTTTAGGAGTGGATAGATTAGATTACACCAAGGGTATCAAAAATAGACTTGAAGCCTATGAACATTTTTTAGAAAAGAACCCCGAATGGCGTGGAAAAGTTGAGTTTTATCAAATCATAGTGCCATCTAGGGTTGAGGTGGATAGTTATAATGATTTGAAATATGAAATTGATGCTTTGGCCGGAAGAGTTAATTCGCGTTATGGTATGCCCGATTGGTCTCCAATACGTTGCTTTTATCGCCAATTAGCGATTGAAGACTTGGTGAATTATTATGCGATTAGTGATGTGGCCGTGGTGACACCTATTCGTGATGGTATGAATTTGGTGGCTAAAGAATATGTTTTGGCACAACGCCCTGATTCGCCCGGCGTTTTGATATTGAGTGAATTTTGTGGGGCTGTATCAGAATTATCGGATGCATTAATTGTTAATCCATTGAACAAGTCCGAAGTTGTGGCTGCGTATAAAACTGCCTTAGAAATACCCTTAGAGGATGCTAAGAGGCGGTATCGATTTATGCTCAAAGCATTGACTGTTTATAGCGCGGAGACATGGGGCAAACGTTTTATAGAGACTTTGTCTACTACTAATACTTCAAGCCAAAGTGCCATTCCTTATTTAGATACGAAGATTCAAAAAACTGTGAAAGCGGCGTATAAAAAAGCCAAAAAAAGAGTTATCTTTTTAGATTATGACGGTACTTTAACGGATATTGTTAGCCTGCCTAAATTCGCAATGCCTAATTGGGAAATATTAAGGCTTGTGAAAAAGCTCGTTTCTGATCCCAAGAACTTAGTTATGATAGTGAGCGGAAGGCCGCGACACACCTTAGCGGATTGGCTTGAGCGTACGGGTGCACATTTATGCGCTGAGCATGGTGCTTGGGTGTGGAATGGAAAAGAATGGAAAATAGCTTACCAAAACTCCATGCCACATTGGAAAGACCAAATTCGACCCGTGCTTGAATTGTATACAACACGAACGGCAGGCTCATTTATTGAAGAAAAAGAAGAAGCTTTGGCATGGCATTATCGTTTGAGCGAGCCTGATTATGGAGCCTGGCAGGCCAATAATTTAGCCTTTAATTTGGAATCCCTATTACATGGATTGCCTCTCCAGTATTTAATGGGCAAGAAGGTGGTGGAAGTACGTCATAAAGATGTGAATAAGGGTGCTGCCTGGAATTGGGTCAAAAAAATAAAACGTAAACATGACTTCATTATTTCAATTGGTGACGATAGAACCGACGAAGATTTATTCAATGTTTTGCCACCACATGCCCACACAGTTCATGTTGGCGCATCAGATTCAGCTGCCAAATACCGCGTTAATACCCCAGCGGACGTCCGCGCGCTCCTCAAATTCTTGAGTTCTTAGAGGCTAGATATAGTGTAGACAGGTGTGCCCACCTGATATATACTTTTAGCCATGGTTAGTCAGCTATATTCAACAATCCAAGAAGAGATACAAGCCCTTAAGACTCAACGAGATGCTGTTATTCTGGCACATAATTACCAGTCTTTAGACGTGCAAAAAGTAGCCGATTTTGTAGGTGATTCGCTATTTTTGGCTCGCAAAGCCGCTTCACTCAAAAATCAAGTTATTGTCTTTGCAGGCGTTCATTTTATGGCTGAATCTGTGAGCATTCTTTCTCCAGATAAAACAGTTTTGATGCCAGACCCGAATGCGGGTTGTTCATTAGCAAGTATGATTACTGCTGATGAAGTTAGGGATTGGAAATCTAAACACCCTGATGGCCTTGTGGTTTGTTATGTGAATACTTCCGCAGAAGTTAAGGCCGAAAGTGATTATTGCTGCACATCTTCAAACGCAGTCGCTGTCGTGAATTCACTTCCCAAAGATCGCGATGTTTTATTCATACCTGACTTTTTTCTAGGGCTATTTGCTCAACGCAAATCGGGCCGTAAGCTACATTTATGGCCAGGTTTTTGTCATGTGCATGCACGTATTACCAGTGAAAGCGTGGCTAAATTAAAAAAACAATATCCAGAAGCAGAATTACTCATGCATCCCGAATGTGGCTGTTTGACCAAATCTATGGATTTAGCTGACCACATTCTTTCAACCGGTGGCATGGTGGATCATGTAAAAAAGAATACTGCCGATGAATATTTGATTGCCACCGAAACTGGTCTTGTGGATCAATTGCAAGAAGAGCATCCCGACAAAAAATTCCACGCTGTCGGAGATAGAGCCACCTGTGAATATATGAAAATGAACAATTTAGAGAAAATTGTCAATTCACTCGAGCACCTAACCACCGTTATCAAAGTCCCCGAAGAAATAGCCTCCAAAGCCCGCATCTCCATTCAGCGCATGATTGAAATCTCTTAAAATCGTCCATTAAAAAAACCCCGTCACCGTGAGTCAATCATCGAGTCGTCATTGCGAGGAGTGCGTAGCAACGACGTGGCAATCTCACAGAAAAAGACCAACCACAACACACTCTTCAAACAACTCACATTAATTCCAAATAGGACTCACGTCATAATTCACAGGTGTCACTTGGCGGCCTATAGGTCACATTCTTTTGTTGTTTTTGATAAGTTTTGCTCAAATTTGTTTAAAATATAGTTTTCCAGCCTATTGAATACGCCTATTTTTTCGCGTAAACTTCTCGGTATCTATTCATATTTAGTATATATAAGTATTCTTATTATAAGGGCGGTCAGGTACGTATTTTGAAATACAAATCAAGGCATACGATTAAGCTACTTGCATGGGCAATTGTTCTAAGTTTTTGTGTAGAACAAATAGCTCTGGCTGCCCCCATGTCTCCAGTTTCTATGTCGCAGAACACACCCCAAGCAATAAACTCCCTACAACAAATAATTGAGAACCCCTATTTACTTAATATCCCTCATGAATACGTGACTTTAAAAGAAGTTCATCGGGGCAAGGGTCAAAAGCTAATTATTCATATTCAAGATGCGCATAGTAACTTTGGTGCTCAAATGAACTTATCTAAAGCATTGAATCAAATCATGGGTCAATACAAAATACCTCTCGTCTTGGCTGAGGGTAGCGCTCGCGAAGTTAGCCTGAATTCAATCAAGCATATTGCAACGCCCGCGCAGTGGAAAATTGCAGCTAACCGTTTTTTATTAGATGGAGTGATACAAGGTGAAGAATTCCTCAATCTAACTCAAGACCATGATATGCGTATTATGGGTATTGAATACCAAGATCTTTATCAAAAGAATTTGCAAGCCTTCGCTCAGCTCAAAACAAAGCGACAAGATATATTGAATCAATTGCATCATAGTCGTAAGACGATTAACCTCATCAAAAATCGCATTTACCCCAAGGAGCTCTTAGCTTATGAAGATATTCGAAAAAATAACCCAACCAATTATCTCAAGCATCAAATCAACACCCTCCTCAAACTATCCAATAAAGAATCCGCCATCACAAATACGCCAAACGCAATGGCTGGCAATGTCATTGCGATGAGCGCGGAGCAGCGAAGAACCAATCTAAGCGCAACCATTAATAAATACCAACAATTACAAATCCAAGAATCACAACTCAACTTTGATTCAATCAATCACGAACAAAGCCTTTTATTCGAAGACATTCAACGCAGTGGACTCTCAGATCAAGTCAAAGACTATATTGAGCGACTAAAGAATTTAAAGCTAAACCCCATCATGCAATACAGCGATTTAAATGAATTGTTGAATATGGCGTCCCTTGCAAATATTTCGCAAGCTAGCTACCCTGAATTGCTTGGCTATCAGGCTTACTTGAAAGAATTCACCGAATTGGAGCCCAATCAATTATTGCAAGATGTACAAAAAAAAGAAAAAGAGATGTATGCGGAATTACTCATAACCGATGAGGCGAAAAAGATTCACGCTATTGACCAATACCTAGATTTAATTCATAAGGCTTTTTCTATCCAATTATCTTCAACTGAATACCAGCAACTTTTTGCCAATCAAAATTCTTTTGAGACACATGTATGGCAAGCCTTTGTGAACCAAATGCTAATGCAATTAGGCCTATATGATGATCTCATTCAATATGAATCGCATATAGATGATTATTTGCCCACATTAAATGAATTCTATTCGCTAGTTGATGCGAGAGACTTGGCCTTTATAGAAAATGCCAATCGGATTATGCAAGACCAAAACCACAAAATCGCCTTTATGATCACAGGCGGATACCATACAGAGCATCTAACTCAATTATTAAAAAATGAAGACACCTCATACATTGTCCTAGCTCCACAAGTCCAATGCGAAACCAATCACAACCAATACGAAGATAACCTACTCTCCGCCTTAGTCATCGATAATGACAGCGAAGCCCCCGTCATTGCGAGGAGTGCGCAGCAACGACGTGGGTCGGCTACGCTCTTGCCCGCCGACATTACTCGTCCTGCCTTGGATGGCGGGCGAGGGCACAATCTAGGCTCAACCCTGCGAACCCAACACCTCCTCAATGAAGGTTTAGCCATTTATCAATCCACTTATTCAAAACAAACTAACCCAGGCGGAATAGACACCGAAGAATTATTCGAAGCTGCTCGACTATCCATTCAAAATCGTCCATTGAATGATAGGTTAATAGATTCAAGCTCAGTGAAATCGGCGCGCATGTCAAAAAGTCCTGCGAGTGAAGCTCTATATTCATTTGATAAACCTTTTGTTGATTATAGCGATGCGGATTCTGAATCACTTAAAATGACGCAGCAGATAGTTTCTAAAGTGGATGGATTTTTGCCGGAATCACTTAAACTTACATTAGGGCATGCATTGGAAAACGCTGTTGGTCATGGTCGATGGGATGAAAAAGATGAATCTTATATTCAGGGTACGATCACAAAGAGTAGTGAGGAAGTTCATATACGTATTACTAATGAATTGATATTGGATGGGAATATAAAAGCCTTCCCATATTTTTTGAATGGAAGGTTATTCAACGCTCATGATGATGATGATGAAGTTTCTGTACCCGTTGAGCAACATGACGTTTCCAGGACAGCAGTTTCCACGGGTGATGGAGGATATGGTTTGCACGAAATTCTTGAGCCCCTAAAATTGTTATATGCCTCTTTGCCAGATTACCCTGAAACCCCCGTCCCCACAGTTCAATGGACGGCCGATACAGACGCTATGAAAGTCCATTTCGACTTACGCATACCCTTACCGGAAGTTATGGCGCGGCATATATCTACCTCAGACAATTCGAATGACAGTCCCAAGCGCGAGAGTCGTATGGCGCAAGCTATTGATTCGGAGGTGGTGGCGACATTGGATGGGTATTCAACTCAAATGTTTTTATCTCCGGATGGAAATCGATTGATTCGCTTCGATGGTGCTGGACAAAGGGCTGAGGGTTATGATGTGGCTAAGAATCAAACTCTCAAAAGATTTGATTTAAGCGGTGACGTAATTGATCAAGTATCATTCTCTGACAACTCTGATAAGGCCATTGTGACCTATGGTCAGGGTTATGCGATTTGGGATATGAGTAATGGATTAAAAAGAGGGGTTACTGAAAAAGATGGGATATTTCCTAAATTAGCGGCGATGTCACCTGATGGGGAATCTTATTTTACTTCATCGTATACACTACGCAAAATACGTGATTCTATTTTGCATACTGAATTTGCGAACAATGATACAGATTGGTTTTCTGTATCAGCAGCATCTTTTTCCCCAGATGGACGAAATATTGCTTTAGCAGCTGATGACAAAGCTGTGCTGATTTGGGACGTGAATAAAATAGAAAAAACGGGGTTTTTTCCTACACTTCCTGATGCGAGTATTTATGACTTAACACGGTCAATGCCCGAAGGTCGCGAAATCTTGAAATTAAAATACTCGCCTAAAGGAGATATGCTCATTGGATCATTGCACGATCACCAATTAGGATTTTTTGATGTTGATACGGGTGAATTAATCACTTTATTTGGAGAAAAAGACAAGCGCCCCAAAGGTCCTGCGGGCGGAATTTTTGTACCCTATGACCCTAGACTACCTATGGAGCATTTTGAAGAGGTTTTTGAAAGGGCATTTACTCAGCTTATTGAAGATAAGGATGCGGGTCCTGTAGATGATTTTGCATTCGATTCGAATCAAAAGTATTTAGCTACTATTAATAGGACTGAACGAAGCGCAAGAATAAAGTTATATTGGCTAGGAGGTGATAAGCCTCAATTGATTCAAGTCATACCTATAGGTACAAATTCGCCTGAGTTAAACTTGGTTTTGAGGAGCATTGTTTTTAAAGATGATCAAACAATCCTAGTAGCTGGGTCTAATGCAAAAGAAAGCTTTATTTGGAAAGTAAACTTACAATCCATAGCTACCAAATTAAAACTAATTGAAACCGGAGATTATGCCGATGCAAGTTTGGGTCTGAATGACCTTGAGCTATTGTTTGATGATGTGCTTCAATCATTCGCTGAAGTTAAAAAGGAGGTTGAGGAACAGCACGGCGGCAGGCCTTCCATATCCAGTTCTCAAGTCTTGACTCACTCTGAATGGAAATTCGCTGAATCCTTTATTCGTTATTTGAGTATAAATAGCTCTACAGAAATTCCCTGGATAAAAATTCAAACTCAAATTGCCCTACTTGAATGGGCTAAACAAGAATTAGATCGATTTATTGATTCGCAAGATAGCGATAAATTATTTGAAGATGATTCCAGAAAATCTTATCTCTACAAATCAATTAATAAATGGCTCGTTTATCACAATAGCCGTAACTATTTCAACCCCGCTCGTATGACGGAATTGGGAGTATGGGAGGGGTATGTAGAGGCATTTGCATTTGATGGGGGCGTGCAAGTATTAAGACCATTGCAAGATTTTTTAAGTGGTCAGCTTAAGACCTTGAATGTGAGGTTTGATGGGTCCGATGAGGAGCTGAACCGTGGAGAAGAGCAAGTCAATCGCACTAATGAACTATTATTATTCCAATTTGAGAGCATAGGCATTTACCCTGCGGAGGCAGGATATGAAGATCAGACGCGTGAACTCTTAGGCCAAATACGCACTTTATTAAGACAAATCGCTGCCTTTTACCAAACACATCCAAAATTCGTGAATTTGGGACGAGCAGTATTACAAGTGGCTAATGAAACGCCTGAGTACAATATAAAAGCAGCTGAACAAAGAAAAGATTTTTTCACCTCTTTTTGGAAAGACTATAGGATTACCCCAGAGAATCAAATTATAAAATTAATTCAATCTAATCACGCACTCAATCCAAATGTCACCCGCAGTGTTTTATTTGATTTGACGGAAGTGTTTGCAGGCGACTTGAAGGCCCAAGCATTAACAGCACAAGGCTTAACTCAATCCGAGAGGCGATATATTTCAATTGCAAGGAATCAGGGGTTGACCCGATTACCAAAAATAGATCAGGGCACATTAAGAGATATATGGACGCAAATGCAGTCAAAATATTACCAAATATTAAAATCCTGGCAGGCAACCCAAATAGATCCCAACTTCTTTACTAACGCACAAATACAATCCTTTCTAAAAAGGAAGCCCTCGCGTATGGCTGAGCGAGAAGAGAAAATTATTGCTGCTGAATTTTTGAGGGGAATTCTTAATGGCGATAATGTCATTTCTGATACGGAATTCACTATTGTTACACATGGGGGTGATGTGTTTATTGATGATGTTGGTCAATTGCGTGCATCCACGCCTAATGCAAGTAACTCCGATCAAAATATTGCCAAAGCATTGGGTGTGGGTATGCCTAACCAAAAGTTAACTAAGCGAGTTTTGCGTGTGCGGTCAATGACGATGGATGAAATAAAAGCTTTTGGGATACCCAGGTTAGATGATTCAGTGGAATCTGAAGGGTATATGAGCGCATTCATTTTTGAACTTGAATACGATGATCCTTCCATGTCAGGCGAAAGGACGAAGCGTTATTTTTATTCCAATCCTGACCCGTCTCTAGAGATGCCGTATTTAAAAATAAGTAATATGGATACACATTTATTTATGCTGAAGCTTTTGTCAGGGCTCGAACGTTTTAGGCATCAGGGAGATGCAGTCGTTATTTCTGACAATGAATTCACGCATGTTCCGAATGGAGGCAAAGTTTATATAAATAATTATGGAACTATGCACACGTCAATGCCGATGGCTTATAATCGATTAAAAAGTCTAGAAAACCTTTTGTCTGTGGGATTGCCAAAAGTTAAGTTGAGCAATCGTGAGCTATTTGTTCGGTCCATGACTCCAGGTGAAAAAGATCTATTTAAGATTACAAAGGCAGTCAATAAACAAGGTGAGGTTGTTTATGAGCCGGGATTCATCTTTGAAGTTCATTATGATGATTTCAAAAATCCTTCCAAAAGAGTAAAACGACAATTCTACTCCTCTTCTCAAGGTAAACCCTATCAAACAATCAAAAGCTCAGTGCATTTATTCTTGATGAAAGCGCTACATGGACTAACTTCATTCGTACATGCAGGTCAGGCGGTATTTATTGACCTAGATCAATTCACCAAAATTCCTTTGGGCGCAGACACACTAATTGGTTTGAACGGACTCCTGAAAAGGTCTGCGGCTAATCCAAATAACCCTTTAGAGTCTATAGGCTTACCAATACATGTAGTGGCAAATAGGGCGGCATCTGAGGAAGCAGAATTATTCATGCGCGCCATGACGGATGAGGAAAAGGAAGAATATAAGATTCCTTATATAGATGACGCTTCTCAAATCCTGGGACGCAAACAAGCCTTTGTATTTAAACTACAATACACTAGTACATCTAAGGGAATGCGTGCACATTACTTTCATTCCAACCCTACCGGAGATCGTTTTATTCCCTATAGAAGAATCACTGCCAAGGATTACGGGGGTCAAGATCCAGGAAAATACTTGAACCGTGAAACCATGCCGAATACACCTCAGGAAGTTACACCACCCATTTCACGTATGGCTAAACCTTCGCAATTCATTTATTGGCATAATGGCGAGACATTGAGCTATGGTGATAGAGGGGTTTTGTTAGCAGGTATTAATAAGACGAGCAAATCAACAATTGCAGCTATATTGGCCGGTTCCAAAGAAGATGATTATCAATCTGAAAATATTGACAGTCCTTGGGAGTTGGTGGCGGCAAATGTTTCTCAAGTGACTTTGATAGGTGACCAGCAATACGATATTTTTGGAGAGGGTTTGACGGCACCTGAGCTGCACTCCAAACTTTTGACCTATTTAACGGGAATACAGCGCACCAAGCATAAAGATCAGGACGGAAATGCAACTGTAATAGATTATATTATTTTCTTTGGCGAAGCAGAGATCCAGGAATTCTTAAATGATATTAATAGGAGTGCACGTTCTTTTGAACAACTAATGGAGCCAGTGAATGATATAAGCCAAATCAATATTAAATACCTTGTAATCGATAAGAGTCGATTACCTTCTAAAAAACCTGATTCCAGAGAGGAAGCTCTCCAACAATTGGCAGATTTAGAGCAAATAGCCTCTGAAATTGACACTTTCGTAAGTAAGGCACATCGAAGGGGTCCAATGACGGTAGAGGAACTATTTAATTTTGTGGTGGAGACGGGTTCTCGGGAATTATTCCCTCACATAGAAAATGTGATTATGAATTTGGAAGCTGATGAACGAGATGCATTTATTGCCTTAGCATTTACTTATACTGGAGATTCATTCAGATATACTACATTGATTCGTCTATTGGGAAAACTAATGTATTGGAAAGAATTAAATGAAGCTTCAGACATTGTTGTTTTGGTTCAGGGTTTGTTTAGCAAAACTTTTGATATACAAAACTCGGCTAGTATCGCTTTAACAGATTTGGTGAAAGCGGGTAAATTAACTCCAGCTGATTTGGATCCTCATTATGAAAGGTTATTGCTGGCGCTGCAAGAGACGGATGACACGTTAATTAAATACAATATTGCTATTGTAATGGAGTCGGTTAAAGGGTCTTCTGAGGCGCAGGCTGCATTGCTCGAAAATTGGAGTGATGATTACAACCGAGCTTTTCAGAGCGCTTTCTTTTGGTTTAAAGATATTGACGGAATATTGTCTACGTTGAGGAGCGTTAAGGCTGTTTTTGTTGAAAAACAAAAACAAGCTCAAAGAAAATTTGATGAAAATATTTCAGATTATAGTAATGGCACGACTTCTTTAAGGCTAGAATGGATTGAAGGAGATATTTCACAAGTTAATAATGACATAGGTCTTTTAGAATTAAGGAAAAGATTAGATGGTCAGACATTGACACCAGAGTCGGCTGAAAAATATATCCGAACCATTCACAGTAGATACGAATTTGATTCAGATTTACAATTGGTGTCTGGAGTGGATCTCGAAGGAACCATTGCCGCTGCGACGATTTATCTATTAGAACAACAAGGTATGAGAATGCGATTTTTGCGATTTAATACATTAAGAAAGAATTTATATTACCGCAAATCCACAGGGCAATTATTACTACACAAATCGTATTTGCCAAACAATGTTGTCAAAATTTCTAATGAGAGAGACTTTGCCGTTCAGCCAAATAGAAATAACCCCCTTAGAGAGTGGATAGCTTATCGATTGGGTCGAGCGCTTGGCATGAATATAGCTGAAACAGTAATCACGCCACAAGACACTTATTCTGTCTTATCTGTAACAACTGACGTTGATACATTACCACAACCTGATGCGCTGAAGGCTGAGTCTCATGACCTAGTGTTTAATACGCTTATCAGGCGTTTTGATTTTTCAAACGAATTGATTCAAAAGAGCCGCGTTGGTGATACGACCGTGTATTTTGATCATGATCAAGCCTTTGTTGCGGATTATATTGGTATTAACCCATATGCCGAAGTTGTGACATATATGCAAAATACAAGTGAGCAAGTATGGAGTGTTGAGGACTTTGATACCGACTCAATTCAAGAGGCTGTGCACCGCATCATAGAATTCGATATTAATGCTTTTGTTGATCAAATACATGAAGATATACCTCAAGATATTCAGGATGCTCATCCTGACCAATTGGAGTTAATTGCCCAATTAATACGACAGACGCAAGCCACCATAGCAGAAGACGTAGCTCGAATACATAAAGAATTAACAGGGGTAGAAATTACTTTATCTAAAACACGTATGGCCAAATCTATAGAGTCCAAGTATTGGCATAATGGCGAAGTTTTATTATATAAAAACACTGGGGTTCTTATGGTGGGCAGTAGTAGGGTTGGCAAATCTCTAATTGCGAGTATTCTGGGCGGTAGCGAAGAAAGCGGTTATCTAGAGCCCAATGCTTCAAGTCTATGGAAATTAGCTTCTGTTGGCACAAGCGATGTAACAGCAACAAGTTATGGAAAAATAGTCTTGCGCGGTCAGAGATATGCAAAAGACACTTTGAATAGTGTTATGTACTCTAGATTCTTAGATGTCTTAAACGATTATAAGAGAAGTGAATTAAGACCCATTGATGTTGGTTCAATAGAGATTAAACACATAGTTGCAATTGGCCGTGGTTCCTTGAAAGAATACTTGGAAAAATTGAGCGCAAAACTTTATGATAAAAAAGGGCATGTAGTTTTAGCAGACTTGCAAGCATCAGCCAGAGAGTTCGATGAAATACTGCCGAGTCTATCAGCCTCTAGCCCTAAAAGTGATTTTCAAAACCAATTAATAATGTATGAACAGATGGCAACTGAGATTGCCGAATATATTGACCAAGAATTAGAGTCGCGTATGGCGGATACAAATGAACTGACCTTATTGTCTAATGGTTTGAACTTGCCTAAAAACCGTTTATTGAAAATGGGTGTATTGACGTCTGATTTTAAAAAGGACTTAGCACCTCTATTGGGAGCGAGATTAACCAGGGGCGTGGAATTTGATATAGCTTTTGCGTCAACAGATGATAATGGTTATCGGGATGTGCGTGTAATGGATAAAGGCACCATTAGCATTGGAGGTGAGCTTATTGAGTACTCACGCGCGGAGATTGAGGCTGCACGTCTGATGACGATTCAATCTAAGTCCCAAGCTCTTTTGGACGAGGAACCGATTTCGTTTGAAGGCCGCGAATTAGTACAGACAAAGTCGAGAGCTTTGGCCTCACAACGTTTATTGGCATCCTTAATTGGCCAAGAGCCTATAGTTTCGTCTTTAGCGCATATCGGCTTTGACTTGGCCAAATTGAGTCGAGCCTCGAAGTCCTCTAAAGACAATGCATTATTTGGTCAAATAGTGGCTTTATTGCTGAAACAAATGCGTGCTGGAGATAAAGTATACTTAGCTGGATACAATCAATTATCTATTCAAAGGCAGGCTATTGTTGCTAATCTTAAGACGCAAACGGTTGCTAAAGAGTCTAAGGCTCAAATCACAATGACCTATCCTAAGAATCAAGTCATCATGTATTTAGACCTTATTGATGAGCGTAATCCTGAGTATATGTCTTTAGAGTCTAATGAATTGCATTTGCCATTAATTGGATTTGTGAATGGGGCTAGTGCCGCAAATATACAAGCGGGTTATTTGGCTGCTCATGATATTTCAGATAGTTATGCCAAAGAGGCTGACTCTAAGACAGCGGTAATTCCACAAAATAGAGCTTCCATTATTGAGGTCGTGAGTCAAAGTAGGGGCTTCGCCATTATTGGTCGATTCTCTGGCGCTAGATTTAGAGCAGGCGATAAGGCTGAGGCCACGGGCTTAGACCAGGTTATCACCGGCCAATCACAAGTCCATATTCTCAAATATGCCCTCAAGCCACTTATCCGTTTTACTCAAATGCTGGAACGAGTTCTTCTCGCCATCAATGAAGTTTCTAATGCCGCTTAATCTTTGAGTACACGAATAGCCATCTCCCCACTTTCATGCTGCATTATAGAGCCCATTAGCGTCATTGCGAGGTGCACGTAGCTGCAACGCGGCAATCTGGGTCAAATTAGATACTGGGTGTCGAATATTAATAAAGTTGAATAGGCATTAGTCTTAGATTGCCACGGGCTGAATGACGCTAGGCGGGCAATAGGCTATAATATAGGTATGTATATCAAATTTATTATTCTTATATTTAGCTTATTCATCCTACCCAGTGTGGCTCTCGCCGCTTTAATTAACGTGAATGATATGGATACCAATTATGTGGTGCAGGGGGATTCACGGACGTCGAATGTGGCTTTTACAAAACATACGCCAAAAAAAGGTAAAAGATTCCATTCAACTCAAGAAAGAGATCATTATGTCCATCGCCAAGCCATCCAAGCCAGGACAAAAGATAAATACCGCAATCATATTGAGACCGCGAGTGATGGTGGTTTTGTGCTGAATGCCAGACCGGTCGTTAATCCATATGCCTATCAAAATTTTAATAAACAAGTTTTGAGAACCAAACCAAGACCAACCACGATTTATATCCCTAGACGTCAATCACCGAATGCGCGGTTAAATGATTCCAGCCATTTAACGAATGATGAAATGTTGTTTTTGAATGATTTGTCTGGGCGCATAGATGACAAAAATGTAAAACAAAGTCTTGCGCATATTATGGCGGGCCAAAAAGAACTTAAACAATTATCGCAACAAGAATACAACTTTCTCATTTCTCTATCAAAGAAGTTTAAGAGCACGGAAACGTCACTGAATATATACCGCATTGCGGAGAAACGACGTGAGTCGACATACACTCCGTTGAGTGTTGAATAAAAACTTTGGAATCAGAAGCCAAAGCCACTGCTGATTGCTGCCAACCGCCACGTAGGCATTGGTATCAACGAAAGCTCATTCTCGCATCCGTCGCTATTGCCATAGTGTATTGTTTGTCACCTTTTATTGGTGTATTGAAACCATTCAACCATTCCATGAATGAATTCATTGGCTTGATGTGGTGGGCTGTTTGTTTGGGCCTGAGCATTGGGGCATGTATTGACTATTATGTTCCCCGTCAATACATAGCTTTTTATTTAGCTTCTAATCGCAAGCGCTCCATATTCATAGCAGTTATCTTAGGGTTTTTTATGAGTGTTTGCAGCCATGGAATATTAGCCATAGCCATGCAAATATATAAAAAGGGCGCTTCAACGGGAGCGGTGATTGCCTTTCTTTTAGCTAGTCCGTGGGCCAACTTGCCACTGACTTTGGTATTATTTAGTTTTTTTGGACCCAAAGCTTTTTTCTTTATGGGTTCGGCTATAGTGATAGCCATTATTACGGGGCTTATTTATAGGAAGTTTGAACAACGGGGGTGGGTTGAAACGCAAGCTCCACAAGATATTTCTAAAGAATTCAATTTAGTCAAAGACTTGAAACACAGGTATGAGCTTTATCCATTTTCGCTAAAGAGCTTTGTTCAAAAGGACATACCCGGAATAGTCAAAGGCTTGGTGGAATTGGCTGATATGGTTCTCTGGTGGATTATCATTGGATCAGCCCTAGCTGCCTTAGCTTCGGCCTATATTCCGCAAGATTTGTGGAGTGGTGTGATTGGACCTAACTTTAGAGGATTATTGACTACTCTGGGCATAGCCTCGGTGATTGAAGTATGCTCGGAGGGTACGTCACCTTTGGCTTTTGAGGTTTATCGTCAAACGGGTGGTTTTGGGAATGCTTTTGTTTTTTTGATGGCGGGCGTTGTAACTGATTACACTGAAATTGCTCTTATTTGGCAAAATATAGGTAAAAAATCAGCTATTCTTTTACCGATTGTCACGGTCCCTATGGTTTTGGGCTTAGGCGTCTTTGCCAACTATTACTTTTAATCTATAAATAGCTATGAACAAAATCAGGGCTGCAATTAGCTCAGGTGAGCGTACTTGCATCGCTTTTTGAATACCATCCCCAACTAATAATTCTCCAATTCCATTGAGCATAATGAATGCGGATATGAGAAGGGCTGTATTAACTTTGTCTTTCCATTGATTCACTAAGCAATGATGAATTAACAAGGTTGAGGGGACTAATAAAAAAACAAAATTATGAAACCAGGCATTGGGATTGAGTATGGCCAAGAGAATAAAGATTAGTCCTATGTCATATTTATTATTAGTTTGCTTGAGAGGCCATGCGCTTAGCCCAAATAGAATTAAGCCAAATAAGCTGGCTATCGTGACAGCGGTGGGCACAGACCAATTAACTAAAGCAATTTTGTAATAAAAAGGATCTTCAGCAAAACGGGTCAAGCTACGCACAAACCAGGAGTATAGAGATTGATTTTTATAATCTAATAATTCCCCAGCACTAATGGACGTGTGCTGTGCATTCGGCAGCCAATTACTCAAATGTGTTAGATTCATTTCCCACCCAGAAATCATTGCTGGCAATAGACATAGAACAATTATCGCAAGTAATATGGCTATTGCAGCTTTGTATTTCTTGTGCATGAACCAATAGACGCAGAGCATTATGGGCAGGTATTTGATCAAGCAAGCCATCGCCGCGCTTAGTCCCGCACGCATAGGTTTGTTTTGTTGCACAAGCCATATAGCTAATAGGCAAAGAAAAAGTATGAGTATGCTCACTTGACCGGCATCCAATACAGCTAATACACCACGCGCATTAAAAGCGATTGTGAGCATGCACCAGACTCCCGTAGATTTATTGTTTAGGGGTATTTGGAATAGCTTAGCGATTAAATAAAAGGAAGCTAGTATCAATACTTGATTGAGAAGCAAAAAGACGATTGAGGCGTGATGGCGGCTTAATAATCCCAAGGGTGAGATGGCGAGGGCAAATGCGGGTGAGTATTTATAGGGCGTGATTGCTTGATCAACGCGTTCATAAATATTCTGCTTATTTAGGAATTGAATGGCGGTGTGATGATAAACCCTAAAATCAGCATAATTTCTTTTAGGTGCTCTAGCATGGTAACGCACACATAATATGAGCGACACCAAAATAAGCACCATAATAATAATTCGTTTTTGATTCATAAGCCCATATTATAGCCTACGCGAGACAAATATTTGAGCATGCCCTAATTCGAGTCGTTCAGACTGAGCCATGAAGCCTATTAGCCACGTCATTATGAGGAGCGTCAGCGACGTAATAATCTCACAGCAAAAGACTTTTCATTGCTACGCATGGATCCTGCTGCGCGGTTTCTGGGAGATCCTTACAAAGCTTGCTGCGCGCTTTTCAGGATGACGTGTAGAAATTATAAATAGGTATTGTGTTGAGTTTCGAAGGTATCAATTTGGGCGACGTGATTGAGCGTCGTGGCTATGTCATCGAGTCCATTGAGAAGTCTGTGCTTGACGGCGGAATCGATTTCGAATTTGAATTCTAATGGATTGGTGGAGTGTAGCGTAAAAGTCTGTGTATTCAAATCGGCCGATGCTTCTATGCCTGGATTAGCCGTTATGGCTTCAAATATTTGATTCACTTCATCTTCAGTAAGCTCAATCGTGAGAATGCCGTTTTTACCGCAATTATTTCTAAAGATATCGGCGAAGCCGGGCATCATAGCTTGATCAGTTTTCTTAGTCGGAGCAATAACCACTCGGAAGCCATATTGATCAACTGCCCAAACAGCATGTTCGCGACTTGAGCCACACCCAAAATTATTTCCGGCAACCAATAAAGAAGCGCCGTTAAAAGCAGGGTTGTTTAATTCAAAGTCGGCATTAGCTTGACCGTTTTCGTCATAGCGCCAATCATAAAAGAGGGATTCACCAAAACCCGTGCGTTTAATGGATTTTAAGAATTGTTTGGCAATGATTTGGTCTGTGTCTACATTGGCGCGCTGGAGAGGGGCGATGATGCCCTTATGAGTAGTGAATGCATTCATAATGTCTTACCCCATTCACGTATATCTACAAAGTGACCTTTAATCGCAGCTGCAGCTGCCATTTCTGGGCCAACCAAATGTGTGCGACCACCTTTGCCTTGACGACCTTCAAAGTTGCGATTAGATGTAGAGGCGCAACGTTCACCAGGCTTGAGTTGATCAGGATTCATCGCTAAACACATGCTGCAACCCGATTGACGCCAATCACAACCTGCTTCTATAAATACTTTATCCAAACCTTCGTCTTCACATTGTTTGCGCACTTGCTGTGACCCAGGCACAACTAAAGCATGTACAGAATCAGCAACTTTATTGCCCTTAAAAATGGCAGCAGCATTGCGTAAGTCTTCTATGCGTGCATTAGTGCAAGATCCGATAAAGACAATATCCACTTTAACGTCTGTTAAAGGCACGCCTTCTTTAAGACCCATATATTCAAGTGCTTTTTTAGCATCCAATGAGCTGTATCCGGGAACTTGATCGGCAGTAGGAACAGGGGAGGTGACATCAATCACCATGCCTGGGCTAGTGCCCCAAGTCACTTGCGGAGCTATATCAGCCGCATCAATAGTGAGAGTATTATCAAATTCTGCACCTTCATCTGTTGGCAGCGTTTTCCACTGCGTAATAGCTTTTTCCAAAGCCTCGCCCTTAGGTGCGAATGGTCTATTATTGGCTCGAATATATTCATAAGTGGTTTCATCTGGGGCAATCAAGCCTGCGCGCGCACCGGCTTCAATCGTCATATTGCATACAGTCATGCGAGCTTCCATAGATAAAGAGCGGATGGCTTCACCACAATATTCAAAGACATAACCTGTGCCGCCAGCTGTACCTAATATACCAATGATTTTGAGCACTAAGTCTTTGGCTGTAACGCCTGGAGCTAATTGACCATTAACTTCAATTTTATAATTCAAAGGCTTTTTTTGCGGCAAGCATTGTGTGGCCAAAACATGTTCAACCTCGGACGTGCCAATACCCATGGCGTAAGTACCAAAAGCGCCATGTGTAGACGTATGCGAGTCACCACAAACCATAGTAAGGCCAGGTAGCGTGATGCCGAGTTCTGGGCCAATAATATGCACTATGCCTTGTTGATCATTATCTAAGTCAAACAATGTGACGCCGAATTCAGCGCAATTCTGTCTCAAGGTCTCAATTTGTGTTTTGGATATTGGGTCTTTAATATTAAAACGGTCATCTGTCGGCACATTGTGATCCATAGTCGCAAATGTCAGATTTGGCTTACGAACCTTACGCTTATTATCACGCAAACCTTCAAAAGCCTGAGCAGACGTCACCTCATGCACCAAATGCCTATCTATATAGATCAGGCTATTGCCATCGTCCATTTTGGCCACTTCATGTTTGGCCCATATCTTGTCAAATAAAGTCTGTTTCATAAGGGACGCATTATACCTGCCAAGACAGTCTAATTCAATGGATTTAGAATATATGGGGACATGTGCTACTTAATCAAGCCCCTATCTTGGTGTCGTAGAAACGAGAGTCGGCCCATAAAAATATTACAATGGTTGGTAGTAGGTGAGTTTGGTATACTACTTCGCTATGGCTATTTTTGAAGCAATTAAACACATATTAGCGGATATTTCTTTTCCGCATTTTCATTTATTAGGTCTTTTGGGGTTAGCCTTATTTGGCGGTACTTTAGGCGGACGTTTATTCCAAATCCTTAGAATTCCACAAGTTGTGGGCTATATCGTTATAGGCATAGCTTTGGGTATGTCCGGGCTTCAAATCATTGATGAGCATGCTGTCCAAATCTTAGAGCCTTTTAATAACTTTGCCTTAGGCTTGATTGGCTTTATGATTGGTGGCGAATTGAAGCTCGAGGTCTTTAAGAAATATGGCAAGCAATTCCTGGCCATACTTTTTTTTGAAGGGATGATGGCTTTTACCATTGTATCTTTGAGCGTTTGGTCTATAGGGTCTTTATTGTGGCCCGATTCTCAATTCAATTTATCTATAGCTTTATTATTAGGCGCCATTGCCGCAGCTACAGCACCTGCAGCCACAACCGATGTACTTTGGGAATATAAGACTAAGGGCGCGCTCACGACGACTATATTTGGCATAGTGGCTATGGATGACGCCTTGTCTTTATTATTATTCTCGGTGGCCTCAGCAGCTGTTTCTTACTTGGGTAGTCAAAGTGGCGAAATGAGTTTGTGGCATACACTCATGCAGCCGGCGCATGAAGTCCTGGGTGCTATTAGCATTGCCTTAGTTGGCGGTTTGGCTATGGTGGTTGTCATTAAAAAATACGTCGAAAAGGACAAAATCTTAGCCTTGTCTCTAGGTATGGTGCTGATCACAATCGGTTTAGCACTAACTTTAAAAATGGACATGCTCTTAGCTTCAATGACTTTGGGTGCTGTGATTGTGAATGGCTTACCTCGTCGTAGCCAAGAAGTATTCAAAATAGTCCAAGGCTTTACGCCTCCCATATATGTACTTTTCTTTGTATTGGTGGGCGCTAAGCTCAATGTTCAATACCTGACACACTCAATTCTTATATTGACCGCTCTTTATATAACAGCACGCATGGTGGGTAAGATGTCAGGCGCATGGTTGGGCGCTAAGCTTTCGGGCGCCCCCACTAAGGTGCGCAAATACTTACCATTTTGTTTATTTAGCCAAGCAGGTGTGGCGATTGGTTTATCTATAGTGGCCTCACATAGCTTTCCAGGCGAAATAGGCAATACAATTGTGATCGTGGTGACAGCTTCAACATTTGTTGTGCAACTCATTGGCCCATCATTTACTAAAATGGCTGTGACTAAGGCGGGTGAAGTCGGCCTCAATATCACCGAAGGTGATTTGTTAAAAAGCATTCTGGTCAAAGACATTATGGATGTTGAGCCACCCATTATTTATAAAACAACTCCTTACTTAGTTGTCTTGAATACATTTAGTGAATACAATTATTTAAATTACCCAGTCATTGAAGATGATAATGAATTGATTGGCATAATCACGATTCAGAATATGACGAATACAATTATGAATCACGACAGCGATGATTTGTTCATGGCCTATGACTTAATGGATAAGGTTGGCGCAACGATTGGGCCGAATGAATGCGCTTATAGGCTAAAAGAAATATTTGATCAAGAACATATAGAATTCATTCCTGTCGTTGATGCCAATAATCACCTGGTGGGTGTGGTTGAAGAGCGTTTGTTCGAAAAAGAATTAAGCACGCGCATGATGTGCATTCAAGACAAAGCTAATGCTGTTTAGCGATTGTAATCGCGTGACACTCTTCCATGAACGCTAAAAATAATGCTTAATTTCATTAAGCGCTACCCACGCATTCTAGCTTTTGGCATTGTATGTTCTGCGTTTAGTGGTCCCGGCCAAACCTTTTTAATTTCTTTATTCATTCCCTCTATGCGCGAGTCATTTAATTTGACCCAATCTGGCATATCCGGATGGTATTCGCTAGCAACATTGATTTCTGCATGTGCACTGCCTATATTGGGCCGTTTATTAGACAGGTTCTCATATTCCAAGTTATCTATATTAATGGGTGTGGGGCTGATATTAGGCTGCATTATTTTGGGTTTATCATCAAACATAATTATGCTGGTTTTGGGATTTGTTTTGGTTCGGTATTTTGGTCAGGGCGGATTGTCCATGCTGTCGTCAACATCTATGGCCAAGCTCTTTGGTGCCATGCGCGGTAAGGCCTTGGGTATAGCCAATATGGGTTATCCATTGGCTGAGGCATTATTGCCAGGCATGACATTAATGTGGATGAGTCATTATGGCTGGAAATCGGCTTGGTTTTTTCTGGCTGGACTTGTGACATTGGTCTTTTTGCCATTAGTTATTTGGTTATTATCTAGCTTTGATGCTAAAACTTTATCGCGACCCCTGCATGATATTGAAGGCTTGGCAAATAATTCACTATCTCAATCGAATGTTGAGCGCGAAGTTCATTCTTATACATTAAGCGAGGTTTTTAAGGATTGGCGCTTTTATACATTGGTATTGCCCGCTTTTATTCCGCCGCTTTATGTGACAGGCTTATTTTTTCATCAGGCGAGTTTGATTGAGCAAAAAGGGTGGAGTCTCGAAACGATGGCCTTAGGGTTTGTGGTCTATGCTATTTTTCGAAGTCCCGTATCATTTATTGTTGGACCGTTTATTGACAAATATTCGGCACGTGTTTTGTTTCCGGCGAGTTTGATTCCTATGGGTATAGGTTTGTTTTGTTTTGGAATGGGGAATCACACAGCCTTACTTTTTCCTTATATGGCCTTTATGGGTGTCAGCGTTGGTTTTGGTATGACTGTAGGAAGTGCATTGTGGGCTGAAATGTATGGGACTGAACATTTGGGGTCTATACGTGGAATGACTTCAGCACTCATGGTTTTGTCCACTGCAATAGCGCCAATAGTATTTGGCGCATTATTGGATGCTCAAGTTAGTGCGGATAATATTGTTTGGGGATTATTTTTTATTAATTTATTGGGAATTGCTTCGGCGCTACTAGGCTGTCGCGCCAAACACCGTCCATGATTCTGGTGCTTTTTTAAGAAAAGATAAAACGCGTGTCGTGTAATAGGGGTTGGTACCCACGCCACCAGGACCTGCATTATAAGCGCTAATCACATTTTCCAAATTTTGATCAAAGCGAGACTCTAATCGCCGAATATATTTAAGTACGAATGGTAATGAAGTGGCTGGATGAGATAAGTCTTCTGGCGCTCCCGAATACCCATATTGCACGGCCGTGGTGTACATGATTTGCCAAGGGCCATAAGATGAGGAAATTGCCTGCGCCCCATATTTATCTTCAGCCGCCTTGAAGAGAGAATTGTCCTTTAAGTAACGTCTATAAAAGCCAGGTTCATGGCGTGGGCGGACATGCTGCCGACCAGACGCTTCTTGTTGATTGAGAGCCCATAATACGCGTGCTTCATCGGCTGTAATATGTAGGCTATTCGTCTCATTATGGCTATAGAGGTCTTGCGAAGCCTTGAACGACAGAGCCGCTTCAGCGGAGAATGAAAGGCTGCAGGCAAATATTGTTAATGTGGCAAAAATGTATTTTCTCATAATAATCAATTCTTATAATAAATAACTATTTTTAATAATTAACATGTACTTCTATAGTTATTACCTGACAAACACCGAAATTTCAAGGTAGAGCGTAGTTGGGGGTAAGAAAGAGTTTTAGTTGAAGGTACATAACAATTCACCCATCTAGACTTGATTTTGGTAAAATGGGCGATATTAATGGAGGCAAGCGTTTATGCAAGTTAGAGACATTATGAGGAAGTATGTGATGACAGCAGCTTCTGATACATCAATTAAAGAAATATGGTCTTTGATGGAGCGAAATAATCTTCGATTATTGTCCATTGTGAATCCGCAAAACCAGATTTTAGGATGTGTTACTTATTCTGAGCTTTTGACAGCTTTGTATTCAGATCACGACGAAATGGGTGATGGTTTGCCTGATCTTAAGGATTTGGGCACGCGCATGACTATTGTTGGGAATCTACCTGTTCAAAAAATAATGCGCACAGACTATCCAATGGTGACGCCTTATGACACCCTCTTACGTGCAGGGGCCGAATTATTAATTAATCGCGTCACTGACATACCTGTTGTGGATCAGAACAAACAAGTTATTGGCTCAATTAATTCCAAATTAGTTGTTGATGCGCATGCCAAAGCGGGTTTGCGTGGTGAAGAAATCAAGCGTGGTGAGAGCATTGAAAGCCCTGCTGAAAAAATGCGCTCGTTGATTAAAGCTAAGGCATCAAAAGAGAACCACCCTTATCATGATAAGCGTAATTACACGCGCATTGACATTCGCCTAGAAGCTAATTATGAACAGGCAGAAATTGCTCTATCCACACCTGGATTTGATATGCCCATGGCTTGCACCATTATTGATATAGGTGCCGGTGGTGCTTATCTTTTGGCCAAAGAGCATATGAATGTTGGTAAGCAAATTTATGTTAAGTTTCATTTACCTAATCATAATCATGAAATTGAAGCTTTGGCCCGTATTATTGAAAGAAAACAACATATTAATCAAAAGTTATATGGCATGCGTTTGAGTTTCATCGCCTTAACGAGTGGTGAAAAGCAGGCTATAGATGATTATGTTCAATCTGTGACTTTGCCTGAGCATATACGCAAAGGCTTAGACGCATTATAATTTTGTAATCGGTCTATATTCATGCACTTATTAATATCTGGTGGAACTGGCTTCATAGGCAAGCACTTAGTTAAGACTTGCATTCAATTAGGCCATGAAATCACGCTCCTCGTTCGGCCCACTTCACGTATTGTCTCATCAAAGAATACGCACTTCATTGAATGGGATCAATTACAGACCTTAAGTTCAGTCGGATTTGATGCCATTATAAATTTAGCTGGTGAACGTGTTGTTAATGGACGTTGGACTGAAGCGCGCAAAGCGATTTTGAAAAAAAGTCGCACACAACCCACTCAAAAATTAGTTGAATTCATTAATGCTTGTGAGGTTAAGCCTAAAGCTTTTTTGAGCGCCTCCGCCATAGGCTATTATGGAAATCGTGGTGATACGGAATTAGATGAATATTCAAGTCCGGGTGAGGGATTCTTGAGCGATATGTGTCAGGCATGGGAGCTAGAAGCTCAAAAGGCAAGCTCTGAGCAAACGCGCGTCATTAATATGCGCATCGGTGTCGTGGTGGGTAAGGACGGCGGCGTATTGGACAAATTCATACCACCCTTCAAACATTATGTAGGTGGCCCAATTGGTAGCGGTAAACAATGGCTATCGTGGATTCACTCCGAAGATATTGTGCAATCGATTTTGTTTTTGGTATTCAAAAGTCAATTAGAAGGCGCTTTTAATTTAGTGTCTCCCAATAGCGTGACTATGCAGGATTTTTGTAACACTCTCGGTGAGGCTATGCACAAACCATCTTGGTTACCCGTACCTAGTTTTGTGCTTAAATTACTTATGGGCGAAATGGCGAATGTTGTTTTGGATAGCCAAAGACTGAAGCCTAAGCGACTCTTAGACGAGGGTTATGTATTCACATATGATTCACTCAAACCAGCGCTGAACGCTATTATTAACCATTAATTATGAGGAATAAAAGATGTCTAAGAATATCATTGTTTTAGTCATGCATGGCATGCCACCCAAAGACTTTCCGATTAAAGATAAGCAGAACATGTTTCGTCTAAAGTCCAAGGTTGAGTCTCCCGCTGGTAATGCGACACTTGTAGAAGTGGATGAATTCAATTCTTTGGATCAAAAAATGCGTCATTGGCCGCGCACTGAAGCGAATGATGCCTTCGAAAGCGCTTCTAGAGAAATAGCAGAGGAATTAGAAAAAAGCACGCAGGACAAAGTGATTGTGGGCTATAACGAATTTTGTACACCCAATTTTGATGAATCTTTAGATATGGCGGTTGAAGCTGGAGCTACCGTGGTTACGATTGTGACAGCCATGGTCACACGCGGTGGTAGTCATTCAGACGATGAAATCCCCGAAGCCATCGAGGCGGCCAAAAAAAGACACCCGAGCGTAGAATTTAAATACGCCTGGCCCTACAAATCCGCACATATTGCCGAATTTTTGGCACAGCAAATTAAACTTTAGTTGCTTTAATTATATAGTAGCGTGTGGGGCAGGC
>JBLINS010000026.1:0-29913 GCA_047639455.1 Candidatus Omnitrophota bacterium | reverse complement strand
TAAGATGTGGATTGCCAGAAACTTTCCGGTTTACAGCCCTAATAGATGTATTATTTCCAATGGTTTGGCCAGTATGGGCATAGCCTTGCCCGGCGCTATTGCTGCGGCTTTAGCTATGCCAGAACGCCGGATTATTGCATGTATGGGAGATGGTGGTTTTATGATGAATTCACAGGAGCTTGAGACTGCGAAGCGATTGGGGGTTGGGTTTGTCTGTTTGATTTTTAATGATAATGATTATGGACTTATTAGGTGGAAGCAGAAGATGAAATGGGGGCGATCAACCGGGACAAAGATTACGAATCCTAACTTCAAACAATACGCAGAAAGTTTTGGAATCGATGGATATAGTCCCAAGTCAATCTCAGAATTGGAAAATATCATTAAGTCAGCACTTTTTAATAAAAAGCTATGTGTGGTTGAGGTGCCTGTCGATATTTCTGTAAATATAGAGCTTATTGATAAATTGAAAGCGCATAATAAAAAAATGGCAATAGCTTAATGCTTGAAATGAAAATTACTATGACTTTTGCATCTATCAACCCGGCAACCGGCCGTGAAATAAATACATATGCACCTAATTTATGAATGCATTTAAAAGCAGGTGACCATTCCTAAGGGCAAGATTCTAAAGGGAATTAATGTGTCACCTAAACCAATGAAGGAAAATTGCTGACTGTTTATGAAAATATTAATGGTAACAAATACATACACACCCATTGTTGGTGGTGTTGAGCAGTCTATTACATCGTTTACAAAAGAGTTTCGTAAATTAGGGCATGATGTACTTATTCTTGCTCCCGAATTTGATGACGCTCCTATATACGAACCTGGGGTTGTGCGCGTTGCAGCAATAAGACGATTCAATGGAAGTGATTTTTCGGTTCGCATTGCTATACCGGCACAAATTCATAAAGCGTTAAAGAATTTTAAGCCCGACATTGTCCATTCCCATCATCCATTTCTCTTGGGAGACACCGCTCTTAGGATTGCGAATAAATATCAAGTCCCTTTAGTTTTTACGCACCATACAAAATTCGAGGATTATACGCATTACGTACCCGGTAATTCCGAGTCAATGAAAAAAATTGTTATTGAATTATCCACAGGTTACGCGCAATTGGCTGACCATGTGGTGGCGCCTAGTCAAAGCATAAGTGACCTAATAACGAGCAGAGGTGTAACAACACCGGTTAGCATTGTTCCAACTGGAGTTGATATTGATCAATATTCTCAGGGCAACGGAAAAATGTTTCGCCAGAAATATCACATTGGAATCAATGATTACGTTATAGGTCATGTTGGGCGTTTGGCTTCTGAGAAAAATCTGATTCTTTTATGTGGAGCTGTCGTCAATTTTCTTAAATCCCATCAAAATGCCCGCTTTTTGATTGTAGGCGACGGATCACTCAAAAATAGCATTCTTGAGAACTTTAAAAAAGAAGGCCTTTCGAATCGACTATGTATGACCGGTGTTCTTCGGGATCAAGCATTGATTGATGCATATCATGCAATGGATGTGTTTGCATTTGCGTCGCTCACTGAAACCCAAGGGGTCGTATTACTCGAAGCCATGGCAGCATCCACTCCGGTAGTTGCTATCGATGCTTCTGGTGTAAGAGAGGTGATGAAGGATAAGTTCAATGGAAGAATGATGCCTCATGAAAATAAAGAATCTTTAATTGAAGGGTTGAACTGGGTGTATAAATGTTCGCAAGAAGAGAATGAGAAACTAAAATTTGAAGCAAGAAAATCAGCAGAAGACATATCTATCCGACAAACAGCCCAAACTATGTTGAATATATATGATTCATTGATTTCTAAAAATTATGTTTACGCGGATATTGAAAGTAGTTTGTGGGCCCAAGCCGTAGGTCGACTAAAAACAGAATGGGATTTGGCTAGTAATGTCGCTGACGCCATTGGCTCAGCTTTATATAAAAGTGATATCAACAAAAACTATAGTCAAAATATTATTGTTAAATGTAAACGTTGGTTTAATCGGAATGAATGGGCGGCAAGGTTGCTTGGTTTGTCGCAATCATCCAGCGCAGCAACCAATCCTGGTCTGATCCTTGTTCAAATAGACGGATTATCTAAAAAACATTTAGAAGACGCTTTAAAAAAAGGACATATGCCTTTTGTAAAGCGACTTCTTAGAAAAGAGCATTATGAATTAAATTCATTTTACTCTGGACAGCCATCCAGCACACCGGGTGTTCAAGCGGAATTATTTTATGGTGTCAAAGGTGCCGTGCCTTCTTTTTCTTTTTTAGACAATGAAACGCGCAAAATATTTAAAATGATTGATGACGAATCTGCTTTGATAGTTGAAAAGCGTTTGAAAGCTCAAGGTGATGGCCTGCTGGTCGGCGGCAGTTCGTATTCTAATATTTATTCTGGCGGAGCCTTGGAATCACATTTCTGTTCTGTTGATTTAGGCTGGGATAAAGTTTGGCTAAGAGCAAAACCAATTAGGGTTGCATTATTGGCTGTAATACATAGTTGTGAAATTATTTTGATTGCTTTTCGAGTAATTTGGGAGTTGATTGTATCGATTTATGATTGTCTCAAAGGATTGAATAAAGGGCAGCATTTTCGAAAAGAATTGATGTTTATTCCTACACGTTTGGCTCTTTGCATTATCTTACGAGATTTTATAACATTTGGTGCAAAGGTCGATATTATTCGGGGCTTGCCAATTATTCATTTAAACTTCATTGGTTATGACGAGCACGCCCACCGTCGGGGTCCATCCTCAATGTTTGCGCATGCGACCTTACGAGGCATTGATCGATGCATCGCCAAAATACATAAAGAATCTTTGAGATCTACAAGACGAATTTATGATGTTTGGATATATTCAGATCACGGGCAAGAAGATAGCTGCTCCTATGTGGCTAAGTATAAAAATACAGTTGCTGACAAAATTCAAGAAACATTCTCAGAATTAGTTACTCCGCAAGATGTGATTAATGAGCTCGGCGAAGAGTGTATCCAGAGTAAGCGCATACGTTACCTTGATCAAGCCATATTTAATAAAACTCTCACTCACAATAAGATCAGACAAGCGAGGATTGATATAAACAAGTTAGTTGTAACTGCTATGGGACCAGTGGGACATATTTACCTTCCACAAAAGCTAAAACAAAGTGAGCAATATAAATTCGCTCAAAAACTAGTCACTCAAGCAAAAATTCCTTTAGTGCTTATGCCGAGTAAAAATAACCGTGTTATAGCATGGAATTCTAAAGGGAGGTTTAATTTGCCAGATGATGCTAAACATATTTTTGGCACCTCCCATCCGTTCTTAAACGAAGTGACGGAAGATATAATGCGTATTTGTAACCATATTAATGCCGGTGAATTTGTGATTAGCGGTTGGATGCCTGGTCAAAAGCCACTCAGCTTTCCAGCCGAAGGCGGTTCGCACGGTGGGCCTGGTATAAATGAAACCGACGGATTTGCGTTGATCCCGAACGATATATTGATTGAAAATGGAAGCAGAAGTTTTATCCGTCCTCTTGAACTGAGAAATACTGCCTTAAAGTTTCTTGGAAGATCTGCAAAAAAGGAAGTCTTAGCAAATAACGCATTTATCCCAGCCGAACAAGACCTGGGCAAAGAGACTATTCGTGTGATGACCTACAATGTTCATGGTTGTAGGGGTATGGATGGCAGAATTTCTGTTGAACGTATAGCCCGCGTTATTGCCCAATACAATCCAGATATTGTCGCTTTACAGGAGTTGGACATTAATCGCGGACGATCCGGTCAGGTTGATCAACCGCATTTGATAGCCAAATCTCTCGAAATGATACATCAATTTTATCCATCAGTTCTTTTTGAAGGGCAAGAATACGGAAATGCTGTTTTAAGTCGCTACCCCATGAAGTGCATCAAAACAGGTCTATTGCCCGGTGTTAAAAACAATGAGAAGCTCGAGGTGCGCGGGGCAATATGGACGGAAGTTACTATACATAATTCAAAAATACAGTTTATTAATACGCATTTGGGGCTTAATCGACTTGAGCAGCGTAATCAAACCGATGAATTATTAGGGGAGAATTGGTTGAATCATCCATTTTGCAAAGGTCCGGTAATTTTAAGCGGTGATTTTAATGCACCCAGTCAATCTTATGTTTGCCGACAGATCAGAAAAAAACTTTTTGACGCCCAAATTAAAATGGTTAATCATAAACCCAAAGCTACTTGGTTTGGATATTTTCCATTGACGCGCATTGATCATGTATTTTTGGGTTCGGATTTTGAGGTGATGGCTGTTGAAGTCGCCCAAACGGCATTGTCAAAAATTGCATCCGATCATTTGCCGCTAATCATTGATGTAAAAATTAAAAAACAGAATCTTGCGGGAGCTTAAACGAATGCAATCAACAAATCTGGATTGTGGCCCGCTTAACCAAAAAAGAAAATTCTTTAGAAGTTCTGAGGGAAAAATAATTTTAATTGGAATCAGTTTAATTGGTTTGTATGGGTTGGCGATTATTGGCGGACTTATTGTAAGTCCCGAGCAGACAATCATAAAAAATAATTATTTTTTGGTGCGCTTATTTATAGGAACTGCGGCGGGTGTTCTTTTGGGTTATGCCGCTGGTTTTGGACAAGTATTTGTTATCTTGGCGAATATGTTTATCAATACTATTGTTTTATTTATTGTTTATCCCTTATTAATACTAGTTTTTCAGGGATTTGTGAATACTCCTTTTTTGGAGGTAGCTAGGTAACAAGTTTTTGATAATGCAGGAAAACACTATCAGTCGATTAATAAATATGGAGCGTGGGGTCTTTTTATATTTGTTTTATTTCCGCTTTGGGGAACAGGACCTGTGATGGGCAGCATTATTGGCTATTTAATGGGAATGAAAGCGTGGGTGAATATGAGCATTGTTTTAAGTGCTACCTATCTGGGGACTGGTATTTATTCTATTATTTTTAAAGGGGTCTCTGGTGTTATTCCCTCATTTGACCCAACAATTCTAATGGGGTTAATGCTAGCGATAATTATTATTATTATCATAATAATGAGACTATTATTATGGAATAAACAAAGTAGAAATGGAGTTTAATAATGTGGACTAAATTTGTTCCATGGCGTTATATTGTTAAAAAAGCCGCTAAAAAGCACAATGTTTTGGATCCATTTGAAATATTTTCACAAATCAACCGGTTTGCCCAACCTGCGGATGTTGTCGCGCCTTCAGAGTTGCTCAGGGCTGGGTTTGCTTTTCATACACGCGGTTTGATTAATAGTCAGGCGATTCAACATAATCTTGATTGGGTTTGGCCATATTGGGTGGAGCGCCAATTTAATCCCAAAGACAAAGCATTTATTCCGAGAGCGTTTTCTCTTACGCATGTGAATCTCACACATCGCAACTGGACAGCATTAGGCTTGCCTGATTCTAAAGAGACTCCGATTGTGGACCCCCGTGGTTTATTGACACCTTTTTGGGATGGATGGTCTATTGATTGTTGGATGATCAATGACGACAAAGAAACATATGTACCGTCACGAGCTAATAGTAATCAGGTGTCACAAGAGCTAAAAATGGATAAAAATCTCGCAATTGTGACAAACCTCAAAGATCAGGAAGTTAGTTTTGCAACACGTATCAAAGTTTTAAAAAAATCAGGAAATCATGTTTGCCAATTGGCGGTCAAGGGCCTTATGCCAAAATCAGGATGGATTGTGGTTTCCCTGCGTCCTTTTAATCCAGAAGGAGTGAGTTTTGTTAAGCGGGTGGCTTTTTTAGAAAAAAAGAACGAATGGCTTGTTGATAATAAATATCAAATTCAATTTGAACAAAAGCCGGACCAGAATATAACTTCTTCCTACCGTCATGGAGACGTTTATTCAAAAGTATGCAAGCATGACTTTAAAGAAGTTGACTATCATAAAGATTGTCATACGGGCATGACAACGGCAGCAGCTTTGTTTCGGATTGAAGCAAATCAAGCGAAGGAAATACGTGTGGATATTCCTCTGGAGATAAATGAAGGAGTGTCTAAGAGAGGCGTTTTGCGTGTAGGTGCGGGTGATTCATGGCAAGACACACTAAAGGGTTTATGTCAGTTGCAAATTTCTGATAAAAAAATCCAATTTCTTTATGACGCGGCCATACGAACTGTCATTTTGCATTCAGTTGATGATATTTACCCGGGCCCATATACCTATAGGCGATTTTGGTTCAGAGACGCGGTGTTCATTCTTAATGCAATGCTATCTGTCGGAATGATTGATCGTGCAGAGAAGATGATGAATAAATTTATCAAAAGGCAGACAAGCACAGGTTATTTTAGGTCGCAAGAAGGAGAATGGGATTCCAATGGACAGGTATTATGGATTATAAATCGTTTTTATGAAATGTCAGGCAAACGATATGATCACAAATGGTTTACTGTTGTCCAAAAGGCAGTGCACTGGATTAAAAACAAGAGGGTTTCAGTGTATAAAAATGAGCTGCATAACGGCCTTTTGCCAGCAGGTTTTAGTGCGGAACATTTTGGTCCAAATGATTATTATTATTGGGATGATATTTGGAGTGTCGCCGGTTTGAGAGGTGCAGCGCGGTATTTTAGGGCATTTGGTGATAATAAAAAGGCTTTGCGCGCTGAAGAAGAAGCGCTGGATTTGTTTGATGCCACCGAGACGAGCCTCACAAAAGTGCAAGAGTGTTCAGGAAAATTAGAGATGCCGTCATCTCCATACCGCCGAATGGATAGCGGAGCTATCGGGTCGATTGTTTCTAATTACCCTTTATTGAGTTTGGAACCAAAGGATAAGCGTGTGATGGCCACCGTTGAATATTTAATGAACCATTGTTTAATTGATAATGGATTTTTTCATGATATGAGCCATTCGGGTATAAACCCGTATTTAACCTTGCACCTTGCTCAGGTTTTGTTGCGAGCAGGTGATGACAGATATTTCGATCTAATAAAAGCAGTTGTTGATTTAGCGAGTCCAACAGGTCAATGGCCGGAAGCAATCCATCCTGCGACAAAGGGAGGCTGCATGGGCGACGGGCAACATGTATGGGCTGCTGCAGAATGGATAATGATGGTTCGTAATTGTTTTGTGAGAGAAGAAAGTGCGAATCGGCTCATCATTTGCTCTGGGATTCATCGCGATTGGTGTGTTGACGGAGGAGAGCTTTCCTTCGGACCCGCACCAACAAGTTATGGCCCCATAACAATCACGGTAAAAGTAAATGAAGAAAAAATTAGAGTGGATTGGTGTGCTAAATGGCATGTTGCTTCTCCTAAAATAGAGGTGCGTTTGCCGGGCCACAAAACGAGAGCGGTAGGCTTAAACGAAACTTTCGTTGAATTTGATCGACTGAATAGCGCCGGTTGATGATTGCAGCGTTTGGTCCAGGGGGTTTATGAATGATGAGACAGTTTATAGCGGGTGATCAAGATTACAATAAACTATTGTGTTCAAAAACACCAAAGTCGAATGAGAAAAAAACTCAAGAAAAGCAAAAAAAAGATTCAACCCTGTCAAAAAACAAAACTAAATTATCCGACTGCGACACATATGATAAAGAACAGGGGTTAGAGCGTTGGTTTGATGAAGGTGGACATTAATATCGTCCCGAGAGCAACAAGATCGATACGAACAAATTTATCAAACAGCCTAGGATTCAGAAGGTTCTAAAGACGACTATCCCTACCAATATTAAAGAATTCTAATTTTAATCTAACTCTCCTCTAATTCTTGGTTTAGTACAATCAAAGCTATAAGGAGAAAACGATCATGGAAACAAGAGTTGAGGTCATAAATATGGTCAGTAAGTTGGGGGATAAGGATGGCCTAGTTCGAAGAGAGGCTAGATTGACGCTTGAAAAAATTGGTCAGAAAAGCACGGTGTATTTACTAATGGGTTTGCGGTCAAGCAACTATACCGTGAGGTGGGAAGTCTTGAAGGCTTTGAAAGCAATAAGAGATCCTTTGGCAACAGCTAAATTAATATCGCTATTGGATGATAAATCTTTCGAAATCCGGTGGCTTGCCGCCGAGGGCTTGATTCAACTAGGTGAAGGGGTTGTGCCATCTGTTTTGCGGGAGTTGGTGAATAAACACGCTTCGCAGTATTTTCGTGAAAGCGTTCACCATATTCTAAGGGTTATAAGAAAAAAATGCTGCTTGTCAAAAGACGTTGTGAACGTCATGCACGCTATTTGGAGCTTGGATAATGGGTTAAATGTGAAATCAATGGCAAAAAAGGCTTATGACACGACAAGTGGCAGCACCCAATTAGCGGATCGACAAGAGGTGCAATACGCATAAGAGAAATGAAGAATTTGAGATTATGATAGCTTAAAAAAATTATTATCAAGAAAAAAGATAATAAATCACTGTAATAGAAAATGGAGAATTAGACATGAATAATAAAAAAAATAGAATTATTCCGGTTTTTATATTGAGTGCTGTAGCCTGTTTAGCAATGGTGCTTGTCATTGATGTGTACGCTTTGGATGTATTGCCGACAGCGACAGAATCCGACGGGCGCCAAATGACAAAAGTGGACAAACATGCCAGACCGTCCATCAAAGCTAATCGGCCAAACGTTGAAAGGTGGGTTCCCGTTGCCGAGGAAGTGTGGGTTGTATATGTGGATGCCCCAAGCTACAACCTTGCCGAAGCAAGTGAATTGTATGGCAAAAAGCAATACGAGGCAGCCGCATCACGGGTAGGTAGATCGGAGAGATTGATACAGCAGCAAATCGACGAGAGGATGCATGTTCTGAGAAAGTTAGCCGCATTGTCGTCTGAGATTAAAGGTGAGATAGTCTCTGAAGAGGATTTTTTATCATCAATTAACGAGATGGAGAGAGTTTTGAATAAGCGCAATCATATGGTTCCTGTGATTGCAGGCTATGGAGTCATCTATGCTGATGAGGTGACTAAGCGAATTTCTAAAGGCCGTGAACACTTCCTCAAAAACGAATTCCAAAGATCCTCCATTGAAATCAAGAAGGCCTCGGCTTTTGTTAAGATGGCCGCCGCCAAAGCGGCAGGTGGGGGTAGGAAGTTTCTTTCTGAAGCAGCTTCTTCATTGGATAAATTAGCCAAAGATGTGCAAGCCGGTACGGTTGAAGTAGTTAAGGAGTTCGATGTTATATCAGGCACAGTGCATGAGGCATTGGCTAAAAGAAATACGGTCTAAGATTGCTGACTGACTCAAAAGATAGATTGTGTAGTGGGTCGGGCAGGCCAATAACCGTGAAAGAATCAGAAGCCATGAAACTATGGGGGATTTAATGTCAGAAATTAAAATTTCTCAGTTTTCGCCGTAACTCCGCCTTTAGTATAAACTTCGTTAGACTCCGAAGATTAGAAAATTCTAATTTTAATTTAATCTCCTTTTAATGTAAGCATTGCTAAAATACAAAATAATATTAAGAAATAAGGGGATGATATGAATGAAAATGCTTCTGGTAATCGGAGATGAAAAGAAAATATTAAAAATGTTTGATAAATTGTTGCGCATGGAGGGGTTCCATGTAGTTACGGCTTCAAATGTGGAGGATGCGACAGAGATTGTAATTCGAGGAGCTGTAGATCTCGCGCTTCTTGATATTAGAATGCCAGAGATCAATGGAAAAACGATGTATGAAGTGATTCGTGAATACGACACTTTGATAAAAGTTTTGGTAACCAGCGTTTTCTCGCTCGGTAATCAAAAGCGCATGATCGTTGGCGCTCAAGGGTATCACGACAAGGCACATGGCAATGCCGTGTTGCTTAAAAAAATACAAGAGGTTTTATGTTTGTAGAAAATTAAATTCAACAGGCGGTGATGAAGTTAAATAACGGTGTAGCTTGGGTTAGTGAGGTCAAACAAAAAAAGGAGAGGTAAAATGAAAATTCGTATTATTACATTACTAGTATTTCTTTTGACATCGATTGCTGTTAGCGGCGCATCAGCAATTGATGCGACTGAGGAACAGGATTATGCTTTTGGAAGCTTTCTTCGTTATGCTGAAAATGTTTTAACGATTTTAGATTATGAGACGGATGAGCCAATTGAGAATCAATTTGAAGTAACCAAGGATACAAGTATTAGCGGAGTTTCTCAACTGGCCGCACTTAAGAAAGATACCTGGGTTGATGTTGATTATGTAGTACGGGAGAATAAGAAGGTCGCCATCGAGATCAACATTGATGCGGAATCTGCTGATCTTGAAGAATGATCTGAGTATAAAAAATTGAAGAGATGGGTGCTGATTATTTTAAAAAAGGGTGACAATGACGCCAAAATAAAAAAGAAAGGTAGGGGGACGCACAAAAAAAGCAACTTTGAAGCATGAATATTCCGAGGCGTAATAGTCACAAAAGGGACATGTTGGATTTTAGGTAGCATTCCCCCTTATTTACCATTGTCTCACGTGCTTCTTCAAGGTCTTTGAAGCAATGAAGATATGGGCGCGCTGAGTAGGTTTGTGAAGATAAATCAAATCTAGATGAACTTTGTGCTTATGTACCCATTTATCTAAGACTTTAGAAATGAGCTCAGGACCATGGTCAGCGGATATGGATGTTTGAGGAGCTTCCGTCTCATATTCAATTGCTAACAAAGTCCACTGACCATCTTTGGTGAGGTCATTTGGATTGCAGACGCTTGCTTTTTTTCGTGTGGGCGTTTTTAGAGACAACATTCATCTCCTTCCAGTATATTTTTCTGGTCCTTTTGTTATTCGATTAAAACTTAGCTTTTCAGAGTCGGGCCCGCCAACTATTTTAAGTATGCTATTCGCATTCTCTAGTGCGTTAGGTGGCTTGTGGCGGAAACTTCAAGTCCACCCTACTTTAAATTTCATTTAAATAATGTTGTTATTAATTTGCCTAGTTCTCGGTGCAGGTTCTTTACATTCTCGCCGGACGCAGGCCTTTTCAAAATCGGGATAATTCGCTCAGGTGTATGATTCTTAGGCGTGTCATTGTAATACCCCCCTATAACGTTTTTGACAATACGGATTCCAGTTTCAAGTAGCATGCAATTTGGGGGTGGGGTCAGGTCGATTAGAGAATTTTAATCTTGCTCTAATGATCCTTTAATCTACAGAAATCTATAATAGAACCAAATAAAACGTGTTACGAAACATATTAGGAGAAATCAAGATGAAAGTTAAAGAAAGAACCAGAACGCAAGTCAAACTCAAACCTCTAGGCAATAGAATCCTAGTGGAGCCTGTGGATATTGAAGAGAGAACGACAACTGGAATTTATATCCCCGACACCGCACAAGAAAAGCAGCAGCGGGGTAAGGTTGTGAATGTAGGGGTAGGCAAGACAGCAGATGATGGAAAGAGGATTCCAGTTGAGGTTCAAATTGGCGATGAGATTCTCTATGGCAAATATAGTGGATCCGAAATCAAAATCGGAGGCGTAGAGTATTTAATTATTACCGAAGATGATGTTCTTGGAATTATAAAAAACTAAGGTTGTTTCATTAAGAGGAGATGCAAAATGAGTAAGCAAATAAAGTACGGTGAAAACGGCCGCAGATCAATGTTAAGAGGTGTATCCCAGTTGGCTAATGCGGTAAAAGTAACCTTGGGTCCAAGAGGTCGAAATGTGCTTATTGATAAGAAGTATGGCACGCCGGTAATTACCAAAGATGGTGTTACGGTAGCTAAGGAAATTGAGCTGAAAGACCCTTATGAAAATATGGGCGCTGAGCTTATCAAAGAAGTGGCTTCAAAAATGGGAGATCAAGCTGGAGATGGCACGACGACAGCAACCATTTTGGCTGAAGCGATATACAAGGAAGGGCTTAAAAACGTCACTGCCGGAGCTAATCCAATGTCTTTGAAAAGAGGTATTGATAAGGCTGTTGAAGCGGTAGTTGATAAGCTCAAAACCTTCTCGAAAGACATCAAAAAAAGTAAGAAGGAAATATCCCAAGTAGCCACGATTGCGGCCAACGGAGATATGTCCATTGGTGGCTTCATTGCTGATGCAATGGAAAAGGTAGGCAAGGACGGTGTGATTGAAATTGAAGAAGCTAAGTCAACTCAGACCACACTTGATATAGTTGAGGGCATGCAGTTTGATCAAGGGTATCTTTCACCGTACTTTGTGACAGACTCAGAAGGTATGGAGTGTTCGTTGGAAGATCCTTACATTCTCCTTTATGAGAAGAAAATCTCAGCTATGAAAGATTTTCTACCCCTCATTGAGAAAGTTGCTGGATCAGGAAAGCCCCTTCTAATTATCTGTGAAGATGTTGAAGGTGAGGCATTAGCCACGCTTGTGGTTAATAAAATCCGAGGGACCTTCAAATGCTGCGCTGTAAAAGCCCCCGGTTATGGTGATAGAAGAAAGGCTATGTTGGGCGATATTGCCGCTCTTACAGGAGGAACGTTCATTACTGAGGACTTAGGAATTAAGCTAGAAAATGTCGAACTCAAAGATTTGGGTCAGGCTAAGAAGGTCAATATCGACAAAGAAAATACCACGATCATTAAAGGCGATGGTAAGCCAAAAGATATCAAAAACAGAATCGAACAACTCAAGACAGAAATTGAGAAGTCTGATTCCGATTATGATAAAGAAAAACTGCAAGAACGACTTGCTAAGCTGACTGGCGGTGTCGCCGTTATTAGTGTTGGCGCTGCTACTGAAACAGAGATGAAGGAAAAGAAGGATCGAGTGGATGATGCCATGCATGCCACCAAAGCAGCTGTTGAAGAGGGTATTGTCGCGGGTGGCGGTGTGGCTTTGGTTCGGGCGCAGGAAGTCATACAAACCCTTAATTTGAAGGGCGATGAAGCAGTTGGGGCTGATATTATCCGAAGGGCAATTGAAATGCCTCTAAAGCAAATTGCTGTCAATGCCGGCCTTGAAGGCTCTGTAGTTTTAGCTAAAGTCAAGAATGGTAAGGGTGATTATGGGTATAATGCCGCTAATGAAAAGTATGAAGATTTGGTGGAAGCGGGCGTTATCGATCCCGCCAAAGTCGTTCGGCTTGGATTAGAGAATGCGTCCAGCATTGCCGCACTACTTCTTACTTCTGAAGCTATGATTACAGAAATGCCTGACAACGAAGATGATAAATCCTCGATTGGCGCAGGTATGAATGAAATGGATTACTAAACTAAATAACAAAAACACCCTTGTGAAAATATTTTCACAAGGGTGTTTTTGTAAACAAAGATGATCCATCTTCATTGGTCAAAAATTCTAGGAAGTATGTATTGGTAATCGATGCGAATATACACTTCCCAGAACAACAAAAGATTGATAAAAACGAGAATATACACTTCCCAGAACAACAAAAGATTGATAAAAACGAGAATATAGCATGAGCGATACAAAAAACTATTATGAAACTTTGGGAATTGAAGAGTCTGCAACGGCTGATGATATTAAAAAAGTTTATAGGAAACTTGCTGTTAAGTTTCACCCAGATAAAAATAGTGGCAATAAACAATTTGAGGAAAAATTTAAAGGCATATCGGAGGCATACTATGTCCTGAGTGACGCTAAGCGCAAAGAAGAATATGATTTGGCGCGTAAAGGTGGATTTGCGGGTGATTTTAGTGGAGCTGATGGGTTTGATATCAATGAATTCATGCGAGCATTTAGTGGATCAGGAAGTCAGTCGAGCGGAGCTGGGTTCGAAGACGTTTTGGGGAACATGTTTGCGGGAGCAAGTGCTGGGCACAGTGAGGTTCGTTATAGGCAAGCGCCCGTCAATCATGAGTATGGAAGTCAGAAAGTAAGCGGAATACCTAAAGTTAATACAGATGTTCAGTCGACCATACTGGTTCCTAAGGACAAAATAGATAAAGTTAATTCCGGCATGCAAGTCACCCTTAGAACCCAAAAGGGTAAATCTATTACAGTTAATGTGCCAAAGGATATTAAGCACGGACAGAAACTTAGACTTAAAGGGCAAGGTGGTATTTGTCCTTGTTGCGACAAAAATGGGGACTTATTCGTTCAAATTAATTTGAAGTGAGGTGAAATATGAATTTAGAAAAAATGACACACAAAACCCAACAAGTTATAGAGAAATCAATAGAGTTGGCAAAAAATTTGAGCCATCAAGAAGTCGATGTCCTTCATCTTTGTAAGGCAATATTGAATACAGAAGATAGTTTGGCCATTCACATACTAGCTAAACTGAATGTGTCTATACAGGTGCTAAACGATCAAATTGATGGTTTTTTAAATAAAAAACCCAAAGTACAGGGGTTGAATGCCCAAGAATATTTATCTAATCCATATAAAGCACTTCTGGAACAAGCTTTTAAGGAGGCGCGTCAATTAAGCGATGAATACCTCAGTGTAGAGCATATTTTGCTGGCGTTAATAGAAGATAATTCGAATCCGATTGGCGCTCATTTTAAAAAAGAGAATATCAAAAAAGACGCTGTAATGACTGTGCTTAAAGATATGCGTGGGTCTCAACGTGTCGTTGATCAAAATCCAGAAGATAAATTCCAAGCATTAGAGAAATACGGTAGGGATTTAACAGCATTGGCGAATGAGGGCAAGCTTGATCCTGTTATTGGTCGTGATGCAGAGATTCGAAGAGCAATACAGATATTGTCACGTAGAACAAAAAATAATCCTGTATTCATAGGTGAGCCGGGAACGGGTAAGACGGCAATAGCTGAAGGTTTGGCTAGGCGCATTGCTTCTGGAGATGTTCCCACGACTCTCAAAGACAAAAAGATTTTTGCGCTTGATTTGGGTGCGTTAATTGCGGGCGCTAAGTTCCGAGGAGAGTTTGAAGATAGGCTCAAAGCGGTTTTGAAAGAAATTCAATCTAAATCAGGTGAAATCATTCTTTTTATAGATGAATTGCACACATTGGTTGGAGCCGGTGCCGCTGATGGGGCTATGGATGCTTCTAATATGTTGAAGCCTGCTTTAGCGCGAGGTGAATTGCGCTGTATGGGTGCGACTACGTTAGATGAATATAGGAAACATATTGAAAAGGATAAGGCTTTAGAGCGTCGTTTTCAACCCGTAATTGTTCAGGAGACATCCGTTGAGGAGACCATAGCCATACTGAGAGGTCTTAAAGAAAAATATGAAGTCTTTCATGGCGTAAGGATTCAAGACAATGCGATTATAGCGGCGGCGACACTATCCAATCGTTATATATCTGATCGTTTTTTGCCCGACAAAGCCATTGATCTTATTGATGAAGCGACCTCAAAACTACGCATTGAGATTGATAGTTTGCCTGTAGAGATTGATGTACTTGATCGCAAAATCATGCAATTAGAAATTGAGCAAGAGGCTCTTAAAAAAGAAAAAGACGCAACATCTAAAGAACATTTGGCGGTCGTTCGTCAAGAGATAGCAAATTTACGCGAAAAATCAGACATTGCCAAAAGTCGCTGGAAAAAGGAAAAAGATGTTATAGATGAGATTCGTTCGATCAAGACCGAATTAGAACAGTCAAAATTAGACGAGCAAAAGTATGAGCGCGAAGGAGATTTGGCAAAAGTAGCCGAGATTCGCTATTCAAAGTCCAAGCAATTGGAACAACAAATATTGGACCAAAATCGTAAGCTTGAAGAAATTCAAAAGAATGGCAAGGTATTGAAAGAAGAGGTTGATGAAGAAGATATAGCAGAAGTGGTATCTAAATGGACAGGTATTCCTATATCAAAACTTATGGAGGGAGAGGTGGAAAAACTCATATCCATTGAGGATAATTTGCGCCAACGCGTGGTTGGCCAAGATGATGCCATCGAATTGATAGCGAATGCGATTAGACGTTCTAGGTCTGGCTTGGCTGACGAGGAGCGACCCATTGGTTCATTCATGTTCTTAGGCACAACGGGTGTGGGTAAAACGCATTTAGCTAAAGCATTAGCCAAATTGTTATTTGATAATGAGCAAGCCTTGCAGCGCATTGATATGTCTGAATATATGGAGAAACACTCGGTATCCCGATTAATTGGCGCACCTCCAGGTTACGTGGGCTATGAAGAAGGTGGACAATTAACCGAAATGGTTCGAAGAAAACCCTATAGCATTGTTCTGTTTGACGAAATTGAAAAAGCGCATCCTGATGTATTTAATACACTATTACAGATTTTAGAAGATGGTCGTTTAACAGATGGGCAAGGACGGGTTGTGAATTTTAAAAACACCATTATTATCATGACGTCTAATATCGGTAGCCACATTCTAAATGCAGTTAAGACAAATGATGACAATACCAAAGTTGAGATGCAAGATGAATTGAAAAAGCACTTTAAGCCAGAATTTATTAATCGCATTGATGAGATTGTCATTTTTAATAAATTAACTTCCAAAGATATTAGCTATATTGTTGGCCTAGAATTGGAGACCCTTATCCAAAAACTGGAAGCCAAAAAAATCAAACTAGAAGTTACTGATGCTGCGAAGACACAAATTGGTTTGCAGGGTTATGATGCTATTTATGGAGCGAGGCCTCTTAGACGGCTTATTCAACAACAAGTTCAAAATCCACTCGCTTTGAAGTTGTTAACGAAAGAAATTGGTGAAAAAACAAGCATTCAACTTGATTGGGATGAGTTAAAGGCTCAATTTGTATTCGGTAAAAAATAGAGTGTGGCTGCTTGATTAATTAGGTTGATTTGAGGCACAGCTACCGGAGCCCATTTGTTTTAAAATAGGTTTTATAATTCAGCAACGTATTTTGACCTACCGCTATGTAATACGGCGCATAGCAGGCTATTTACTAATCATAAGGCTTTTGAGTCCATATTTGATTCTATTAAGGGATTATTTGATGATAATGCGTTTACTTGACGAAATGACAAAGAAGCCAGGCTCGTCTCCAGGCACGATCGCTGATGTGGGTGAACGAAAAAATGGGAAATATTCTACTTATTCGAGACGATTAGGAATTCGTCAAAATTGAGGATTGCTTTGATTATTATAAAAAAAATCAAGGTGTCAAATGGATTAATATCGATGGATTGCAGGATGCTCAGACGCTGAATAAAATTGGTGAAGCTTTTAATATGCACCACTTGACTTAGAGGACATTGTTAATACTAATGAGCGCCCCAAAGTGGAAGTATGTAAGGACCTGCTACTTGTCGCGCTTAAGATGTTTTATACACAAAAAGCGTTAAACAAATTAACACCAGAAGAATACGCAACAAAATGGCAGGAAGAGCACAAGAAAAAACAACTAAATGCTGATAAATTCAATATGCAGGTGGTTTAATTTCAGGGGAAAGTCAGGGGTATTAAGGGTACTCGCCTCCCGCCTGAGCTCCGAAGATGCGGTTGAAGTAAATTAGCGGCTATTATTGCATTACTATATGAACATATGGTAATGTATTGGTCGATAAGGGAGTGCGTATGAAAACGGTTAAAAAGGCGTCGCAAATACTTAAGTGTTTGGCTGATTCAACTAGACTTAGGATAGTTAATTTACTTACCAAGGAAGAGCTCAATGTAAATGCGCTTTGCCATATAATGGACAAAAAGCAATCAATTGTATCTAAACATTTGGCACAATTAAGGCTTCTTGATATTGTTGGTGTGCGTAAGGAGGGGTTGAATGCCTATTATTACTTACAGCCATCCAAGCATAGTAATTATAATGATTTGCTCAAAGCTATCACGGTGGGCTTTACCAATCTTGAACTCATAAGAAAAGACACCGGACAATTGAAAAAAATTAATTCAAATAAATAAAAAATATGCCAAGAAAAAAAATTAATAAAATCACGCTGGGATGGGTTGAAAATATCAAATTCATTGATTGGAAAATAGATCTGGTTGCAGCTAAAGTAGATACAGGGGCAGCAACCAGCTCATTGCATGTTTCTAATATAAAACAATTGAATGATGAAAATGTTCAATTTTACGTTTCTACAAATAAGGGAGCTAAGCTTAAGAAAGTTATAGTTACATCAAGGATAAGTCGAATATCTAAAGTCAAAACTAGCCCTTTGCACTCTGAATGCCGATTCTTTGTTAAAACGAATGTTTGCATTGGCGGCATCAATCATGAAATTGAAATTAATTTAATTGATCGATCAAGTATGGTTTATAGAATGTTATTGGGTAGATCCTCCTTAAAGGGCATGTACATAGTGGATGTTAGTAAGAAATATTTGCAAAATAAATAGTCCCGGTAAGACTATTGTTTATAATTATTAAGGATGTCTAAATATGAAAATTGGGATTTTATCAAGAGAATCGAAAAATTATAGTACAAGGAAATTGAAAGAAGCTTGTGTACGCCGAGGTCATAAGGTTAAGGTTTTTGATACATTGAGATTCACGATACATGTCGAAAAAAATCAGCCAAGTTTACATTATGAAAATAAACCCTTCGCACCATTAGATGCGGTTATCCCGCGCATTGGTGCATCGATTACATTCTATGGCATGGCGGTTGTGCGTCAATTTGAACAAATGGGAGTTTTTGCGCTCAGTTCATCCAAAGCCATAGGTGCCTCGCGGGACAAATTGCATGCCTTGCAAGTTCTGAGCAAACACAATATAGGAATCCCAGTCACCGAATTTGTCAAAATGAAGGGTGCGGTGATTCCGTCTATTGAAGGTATGGGTGGGGCCCCAGTCGTTGTCAAATTGCTTGAGGGCACTCAAGGAACAGGTGTGATATTAGCCGATTCAATCAATACGGCTGAAGCTATTGTGGAGACTTTGCAAGGCGCAAAACAGAATGTGCTAATCCAAAGTCTTGTTAAGGAGAGTAAAGGGCGGGATATACGTGCTTTTGTCGTGGGTGGCAAGGTAGTTGCTTGCATGCGTAGAGTTGCTAAAAAGGGTGAATTTAGGAGTAATTTGCATCGCGGTGGCCATGTTGAAGCCATTACACAACTCGACCCAGTCTATGAGCGCACAGCGATTCGAGCAGCGCAAGTGTTGGGTCTTGATGTCGCCGGTGTTGATATGCTAGAGGGCAAGGACGGACCCATGCTTATGGAAGTTAATTCTTCTCCAGGTTTAGAGGGTATTGAGCGAGCATCAAAGATTGATGTGGCGGATGCCATTGTTGATTATCTCGAGAAAAGAGTTTCTTTTCCTGAAATCGACATTAGACAACGATTAACATTGTCTAGCGGGTATGGTGTGGCTGATGTTCGTATATGCTCAACATCCAGTATTATTGGAAAGTCCATTAGGGAATCTGGGTTAAGAGAAAAGGACATTAATATTATCTCACTTACGCGAGATGGGCAGACAATTCCAAACCCGAAGGTCGATCGTATTATTCAAGATGGCGATGTTCTTTTGTGTTTTGGTAAGTTGGAAGAGGTGAAGTCGATTATGCCTCAGCCTAAGGTTAGAAAACGAAAGCAGGTAGGCTCAAGTGGTCAAAAGAAAGACTAAGCTTCTAAAAATCGGTGGTGTCAAAATCCTTCCCGGTGAAGTGAAGGATATTAAGTTAAAGGTTAGTGAGTCCTATACAGGTCGTTCAGAAACGCTTTCTGTGCGCGTTATTAGATCCTTGGAGTCTGGACCTATTGTTTTTTTGACAGGTGTTGTGCATGGTGATGAGCTCACGGGGCTTGGAGTCATCCGTGAAATTATGTTCAAGAAGCTAGAGTTGCTTAAGGGCACGCTGATATGCGCGCCCATACTGAACAATTATGGCTTTGAAAATCATAGTCGGTATTTGCCAGATCGGAGGGACTTAAATCGCTCTTTTCCGGGAAGTGCCACTGCAGCCGGTCGACTTGCGAATGTTGTAACAGAGGAAATCATTAAAAAAAGTGATTATGGCATTGACTTGCACTCGGCTGCGACAAGAAGAACCAACTTCCCACAAATACGTGGGGATATGGAAGATCAAAGTATTCGCAAAATCGCAAAGGCATTTGGGTGTGAGTTGATAATCCACAATAAAGGTCCTCAAGAGTCCTTGCGGGCCTCAGCCTCAAATCAAGGATGCCCTACTATTATTTACGAAGCTGGCGAAACCCTTAAATTTGAACCCGGCACAATAAAGCTAGGTGTACGTGGGGTTATGAATGTTCTCAAGACGCTTGGAATGCTAAAGGGGAATCCAATAAAGCCCATTTATCAAACCGTTATTAAAAAGACCTCTTGGATACGGTCTAGTAATGGTGGCTTATTGAAGTTTTATGTTAAACCGGGAGACTTGGTGAAAAAGGGTAAAAAAATCGCGTCATGCCACAAACTTTTTTCTAAAGAGAGCGAATTACTAAAATCTCCAATGGATGGCATTGTTTTAGGCATGACAACACTACCTGCTGTGAAGCCCGGTGAGCCCATTTGCCATATTGCAAAGCCAGATACGCCTATACGAGAAATTGCCAGTCAAATGAAAAAATCATCCACAACACTACATCGGCGCATAGAGCGAGAACTCGCGACAAGTTTTGTAATAGAAGAAGAGTGATGAAGTCTCTGTGGTGACAAAAAGAAAAAAAGACTTGAATAAGTCCATTTATGGAATGTGTCTTGTGCCTGGTATTGCTTTTGGCGAAGCTCTCTTAATGAAGTACCGAGTACCCAATAAAGTTTTTGATGACTCAGTGGTGGTAGAGGTTGATTACGAAATTCTCAAACTCGACAATGCGATCCAAGTGCTCAAAAAAGAGTTTGCCTTTATTAAAGATAAGGTTAATCGAGAAACAGGGTCTGATGAAGCTGGTATTTTTGCAGCCCATAGTATGATTGTCGAAGATGTTGGCTTCATTAATGAAATCAAGCAAATCATCAAAGAGCGTCGCATATCATTGGAAGATGCTATTGATGACATTTTAACCAAGTATACAAAAAAATTCGAAGCAATCACCAACCCCCGCTTGAGAGACAAAATTATAGACTTGCGTGATGTATTGATGCGAATTCAGAAACAAAGCACTTACAGAACAACGAATTCTCTATCTAGCATTGGGAATGGAGATTACATCTTGGTGACCGAAGAAATATTGCCATCATCAATTTTAAATATTCATGAGAATCACATTCATGGGATTGTTACGGTTGTCGGAGGCCTCGGGTCGCATGCAAGTGTTTTGGCTAAATCCTATAATGTGCCAGTTGTAGCTGTTTCAAAATCCGCCATTAAAAAAATCGTGACTGGATCAATATTGGCTTTGGATGGACATAAATCTAAGATATGTATCAATCCAACCGAATCTGAACTGAGCGTGCTTGATGAAAAAAGAAAAGCCTTCGACTTTTATAAGGCTGATATTCATAAAAAGGCTCAAACCAAGGTTGAAACGGTAGATGGGCAAGGCATCCAAGTTTTAGCAAATTGCGGAACATTGAGTGAAATTGATGACGCCATGGATGCTGGCGCTGATGGCGTTGGCTTGTTTCGAACAGAATTCATTTTTCACGCATTCAATGCCTTTCCCAGCGAGGAAGATCAATACACCATGTATAAGGAAGCAGCGCTCAAATGCGGTCAAAAACCCCTCACAATTCGTACATTAGACCTAGGGGGTGATAAGGCATTACCCTATTTTTTAATTCCTAAACAAATGAATCCATATTTAGGGTGGCGCTCGTTAAAGATTTCATTTGATCACAAAGATGAGTTTAAGCGCCAAATCAGAGCAATATTACGAGCCAGTGCGCATGGTGATATTAGGATTTTGTTCCCAATGGTCACTTCGTATTGGGATGCCGTGCAGTGCCAAAACATAATCGCCGAATGCAAAGAAGAACTTCGATCCGAAAAGAAAGTGTTTAAGGCTGATATTCAAGTTGGCGCCATGATTGAAACTCCATCAGCCATACTTTGCCTTGCCGACATTTATAGAGAAATTAACTTCATTTCTATTGGATCGAATGATTTGACCCAACATGTTTTGGCCGTGGATCGCAATAATCCTCGGGTATCTGAATTTTACACACCCCACCACCCTTCGATGATTAATTTATTGGGTGATATTTTTAGACAAGTGCCTGACGTGGGTGATGTTAGTATATGTGGTGAAATGGCTTCACATCCTTACTATATTGAGCTACTTCTAAATTTGGGTTTTAGAAAATTAAGCATGTCAGCTAGCTTCATTCCGATTGTTAAGGATATTGTGAAGAAAATAGATTTGAGTCGAGGTCAAGAAAAAGTGAACGAACTTAAGGCGTTAAAGCAGGCTGATGCTATATTTGAAGAGTTGAAGCAAAGCACACTCCAAGCTTGGCCTATGGCTAAGCAAATTGTTGGTGAGTGAATAGTGGAAGGTAATAGGTTATGATTAAGAAGCGGTCTTTATTAAGTGTATTATTAATAATTGCCATGACTGGGTGTGCCTCTGCGCCAAAATCATCCGATTTATACACTTTGTATACACGCTCAACAACTCAGGCAGAACCGCGACGTAATCCGGTGATAGTTATTCCGGGTTTATTAGGGTCTAAGCTCATTGATTCTGAATCGGGCAAAGTGGTTTGGGGTGCCTTTGATGGTGGGTGGGCAGATTCCTCAAAGCCAATGGGTATGCGATTAGCGGCAATTCCTATGAAGAAGGATGTGCCGCTTAAGGATTTAGTGGATACTGTCTTACCTAGCGGTGCTGTCGGCCAGTTTAGTTTGCGTGTTTTTTTACTACCCATTCGTTTGAACGCTTATTTAAATATTCTTAAAATACTAGGCGTGGCAGGTTATCGTGATGAGGATGTTGCCAAATCAGGGACAGTTAAATATTCATCAGGGCATTTTACCTCTTTTCAATTTGATTATGATTGGAGGCGTGATATTGCGGAGAATGCCAATGCTCTAGAGGTATTTGTGCAAGAAAGACGACTCTATGTTCAAGGAGAAATAGAGAAAAGATTTGGTATCAAAAATTATGATGTCCAATTTGACATTGTTGCCCATTCCATGGGATCGCTGATAGCACGTTATTATCTAAAATATGGTGGGCAAGATCTGCCAAAAGATGGATCTTTACCCCAGTTAACCTGGGCGGGCGCTAAGCAGGTTGAAAGGCTGGTGATGATTGGACCGCCCAATGCAGGTAGCATTAAATCTCTAACAAATTTAGTTGAAGGTTTTCAGGGGTCGTTCGTTCCGCGTTATCAAGCTGCTGTACTAGGAACTATGCCATCAATTTATCAATTACTACCCAAAACTGAACATCGCATGGTTGTTGATTCCACCAATTTGGAAGGTCCCGCCTTAGATATCTTTGACTCCAATTTGTGGGAAGAATTGAAATGGGGTTTAGCGTCCCCTGCACAAGACAAATATTTAAAAATATTATTACCAGAAGCCAAGACTCGAGAGGAAAGGGAGTCAATCGCCATTGATCATTTGCGTAAATGTCTTCAGAGAGCTAGGCAGATTCGCGAGTCTTTAGATATATCAGTAGAACACCCTAAACACTTGAATTATTATTTGTTTGCGGGGGATGCCATGCCTACAGATTCTATTGTTTCTGTGGACAAAAAGACATCGCAGCTAAAGGTTATACAACAAGCCCCGGGAGATGGCTCAGTACTTAGGTCAAGCGCTCTTTTGGATGATAGAACAGGATCAGATTGGTCACCTAGAGTTATAACTCCAATAAGATGGTCTAATGTTATGTTTCTCTTTAGCAATCATATTGGAATTACAAAAGACCCAGCGTTTTCGGACAATTTGTTATACCATTTGCTTGAGCATCCGGAGTATGACGAGTATAGGAAGCGGGTGAATTCACCAAATAAATCAGGGTTATTAGGCCTGAAGCGGGAATGAAATTGAGTTTGAAGCAAAAAACATGCTCAAAAAAGAGGAGATGTATAACATGCGTCTGAATAGACGATTTGAGAACTCTAAATTGGTTTTTCTCATACTTATTTTACTTGGCACATTCTTAGCCACAAGTAATAGCTATGCGAATGAGGAAGAAAAAGACCTTCAAAAACAAGTTATTAAGCTGCAAGAGATACAAACCAAAGAGAAGATTGCCGAAAAGAAAGAGTCTATTGATGAGGTGGTTCAAGAAGCGGAAAAAGCTTTAGCTGAAACAAATACATTTAAAGAAGTCGCAGCCCTTAAAGAAAAAGAAGCTGTATTAAAACAGCGAGAAGCAACTGTGTTAGAAAATGAAGCTGAAGCGACGAATGACAAGGACTTAAAACGAGAAGCTGAAGATGCTAGAAAAAAAGCGGGACAATTATCAATTGAAGCAAATGCATCTAAAGAAAAATTAAAAATTTATGAAGCTCAAGCCAAACTAAATCAAGAAAAAATCGATCAAGAAACGAGAGAAGTTGAATCTCTTAAAAAAGAGCTATATCAATTAAAGCTAAAATCCGCTGGTTTAGGGCAAATTGCGCGTTGGATGAACCACCCTATTTTTAATATTGGAGAAACCCCTGTTTCATTAGGCGGGATTGCAAGCTCCTTTTTCATTATGTTTATAGCCTTCTTATTGTCCGGACTGTCTCAAAAGGTTTTGTCTTCACGCTTGTCCAAAGGATCTAAGTTAAAATCAGGTTCAATTTATGCTATTGGTCGTGTTGCGCATTATTTTATACTAGTCATTGGATCGATTTTGGCAGCGCAATGTGTTGGTTTGAACTTAGGGAGTTTGGCCGTAGTTTTTGGTTTCTTGAGTGTTGGTATAGGTTTTGGATTACAAAATATCACATCTAACTTTATATCTGGATTAATTTTATTATTCGAGAGACCCATTAGTGTAGGTGACTTTGTCACCGTAGATTCTCAATTGGGTACTGTGAGAGAAATTAATATGCGCTCGTCACTTATTGAGACACAAGAAAATATAAGAATCATCGTACCTAATTCAAAATTCATTGAAGGTAATGTTATTAATTGGTCGCATGGCAATACGCGCGTTAGAATTAATTGCCCCGTTGGGGTGGCATATGGATCAGACGTGTCTAAAGTAAAGGAAGCCTTAATGGGTGTGGCCATGGAGCATGAAATGGTTATGAAACACCCACCCCCAGCGGTGCGTTTTATTGGCTTTGGCGATTCATCGCTTGATTTTAGATTACTAATGTGGATTAATGATCCAGAAGAACAATATGCAATCAAAAGTGATATTAATTTTGGAATTGATGCCGCGTTTAGAAGGGCTGGTATTCAAATTCCATTCCCTCAGCGGGACCTGCATATCAAAACACCCATTATGATGAGCTAAACGTAATAAGAGGTATATATGACCCATTCACATGACAAAACAACCAAAAATCCAGGATCATCACCTGGCACTATAGTGCATATTGGTGAGCAAAAGATCAATAAGTCCAGAATTAGATTAATGCAATATGATAATAGCGAGATATTAGAAAAAGAATTTGAAACTATAGAGGAATGCATAGCTAGCTCGAATTCCTTACCGGGCGTGAAATGGATAAATGTTGATGGATTACATGATATTGAGTTGTTGAAAGGTATTGGCAAAGCATTCGATATTCACCCCCTGGTTTTGGAAGATATTGTGAATACAAAACAAAGGCCCAAATATGAGGAACATGACCATCAAATATTCATCGTTTTAAAAATGCTATATGCCGATCCAGATGAATCCAAAGTCTCTTCCGAACAAATGAGTTTTGTGCTGGGTAAGGATTATATTCTGTCATTCCAGGAGAGAGTTGGCGATGTATTTGGTGAAGTGCGCAAGCGTATTCGGACAGGCGGATCTGGTCGTATTAGGAAAGCAGGATCTGATTACCTGCTATACGCCTTAACGGATGCGATGGTTGACCATTACTTTATTGTTCTAGAGAATATCGCCAATCAACTCGAGAATGCAGATAACGAATTGACAGAAAATCCTAGTTCTACAACGCTTAGACAAATCCATGATTTAAAAAAGGAAATAGTCTTGATTAAGAAGCAGACCTGGCCGCTCAGGGAGCTGTTTGCCTCTATTTTGAGAAGTGAATCCAAGCTAATCTCTAAGAAAACCGCTATATATTTTAGAGATGTGCAAGACCACGTTTTTCAAATACTTGATAGCGTAGAAAGCTTTAGGGAAATGATTTCGACCATGCTTGATATGTATCAGTCGAGCATTAGTAATAAGATGAATGAAGTCATGAAGGTGTTGACGATTATAGCTACTATATTTATCCCACCGACATTTGTGGCCGGCATATATGGTATGAATTTTGACTCAATGCCCGAATTACATATGAAGTATGGGTATTTTGTTGTCTTGGGTGTTATTAGTATTTGTATAGCAACTATGGTTTTTTATTTTAAGAAAAAACGATGGATATGATATTTGCGATATATGAAATTAAGTCTGCTCATCTAATCAGATGTAAATAAGTAATTCAATGGAGTAGGTAATTTATGGAATCTTTTCAAAATATATTAGTGATTTGTAATCCCAAGACTAAAGACTCTGAAGTTGTTGAGCGTGCTTTGCGGATTTTGAAAGGCAAGAAGAGCACATTGACTATTGTAGATGTGATTAGGCTATTACCAACTGACTTATTGACGAATTTTGAGTCGGTTAAAGTAGAAGAATTACAAACTGCCGTTTTAGAAGAACGTAAAAAACAACTCAATAATTTTGTTAAACACTTTAGGCAAAAAGGCATTGAAATAAAAGCCAAGGTATTTACTGGTCAATTCACGCCACTCATTATTGAAGAGGTGATGAAAAATAATATTGATTTAGTAATGATGACGGCTGAAGGGGCCGGCCCCATACAGGATCAGAAATTCGGCACCAAATCAATGAACTTAATTCGGAATTGTCCCTGCCCTGTATGGATTGTGAAGCCGACTAAATTGACCAAATGCCGCGAGATTTTGGCAGCAGTTGATTTAAGCTCAGAGGGCATGGGTGGAGGCTTGAACGAAAAAATTATCAAGTTTGCCATTGATGTTGCCACAATAGATAAGGCGAAGCTACACTTGGTCCATGCTTGTGATTTGTATGAAGAGAAGTTATTAAAAGAATCTCCTTTTTTACCGAATGCGGAAATTGAAAAGATAGCTCATCATGTTTGGGGCGAGCACAAACAAACTTATAATGATTTAATCTCAAAACATGACTTCTCCCAAGTTAAGCTAGAGCAACATTATGAAAAAGGAGATGCCGTAGAGATTATCACTCAACTTGCCAATCAAGAAAAAGTTGATTTGGTGATTATGGGTACTGTGAATCGTTCCAATTATAAAGGTATATTGATGGGGAGCACCGCTGAGCGAGTTTGCTATCAAGTGAATAGCTCTATTTTAGCTCTAAAACCTGAGGGTTTTGAAAGCATGATTCATGAGCTTACCTGAAGTGATGTCACTAGAATCGCTGACTTGGGTTGGAATTGTGATATGCATAATACATTCGGCGATGTTTTCGGGGCTAAATATAGGTTTATTTGGTTTGTCGCGCTTGCGACTGGAAGTGATGGCGGGCACTCGTGATGCAGATGCAATCAAAGTACTAGGTATTAGAAAAGACTCTAATTTTTTATTGGCAACACTTCTGTGGGGCAATGTTGGAGTTAATGTCTTCTTGACGCTTTTGACTAATTCAGTTCTCGTTGGTGTGTGGAGTTTTCTTTTTTCTACCATTTGCATTACTTGCTTTGGTGAAATCGTGCCGCAGGCATATTTCACCAGACATGCTCTTAGGGCTGGAGCAGTGCTGGTCCCTATTATAAAATTTTATAAGTTGATTCTATATCCGATTGCAAAGCCAACGGGCTGCATTCTCGATTTGTGGTTAGGCAAAGAGGGGACTAATTTTTTTAAGGAGAAGGAGTTTAGGGTAATGCTTAAACATCATGCCGATTCCATTGAATCAGATATGGGCCCTGTTGAGAGTATGGGCGCGTCTAATTTTCTTGATTTGGATGATATTTATATCAAAGATGAGGGTGAGATTCTGCTGGATGATAGTATTATTTCTCTAGAGGAAGTGAATGGGGTGATTCAATTTCCAGACTTCAAAGAAAAAGCACGTGATGTATTTTTGAAACAAGTGAATTTATCACAGAAGAAATGGGTTGTGATCACGAATCCTGACAATGTGCCAAAACTTGTATTGAATGCAGACCAGTTTTTGAGACATGCTGTTTATGAAAACGAGACGTCTAATCCCTATCACTTTTGCCATAGACCCATTGTGGTCACGGAAGAATGTTCTAAATTAGGCAGTATTATGAAGCGGTTTAGGGTGCATTCAGAGCATATCGAAGATGATGTCATTGACCATGATTTGGTTTTATATTGGCATAATCAAAAAAAGATAATCACCGGAGCCGATATTTTGGGTAGATTAATGCGTGGAATTGCCAAACGCATCTCTGTGACAGCGCCTAATCATAAGCCTTAATAATAAAGGAAATTACATTATGCAATACTATCAGAATTTTATAAGTTGGACTCAAGATGTTGGGTTTGCTGGTTTTCTGGATATTATTATTCTAGCTTTTTTGATTTATTCGGTACTTGTATGGTTTAAGAGAACCAAAACAGCCTCAGTGTTGACGGGTATTTTGATAGTTGTGGGCATTTATCTATTGATACGTCAATTTGATCTTGTTATGACGTCAATGATATTCGAAAGTTTCTTTGCTGTCTTTTTAATCGCGTTGATTGTGATATTTCAAGAGGAATTACGATCATTATTTGAAAAAATCGCCTTATGGAGCAATATTAAAAGAGATGTAAAAAGACGTAAATCACTTTCAAATCAAAGTTCGGATAGCGGGCATATCGCCAGAGTTGTTGGGGCATTGGCCAAGGATAAAATAGGTGCCTTAATAGTGATCAAAGGCAGAGACTCCTTAGAAAGGCATATTGATGGGGGCATTGAATTAGAGGGCAAATTGTCCGAACCGCTATTATTGAGCATATTTGACGCAAGTTCAGCCGGGCATGATGGGGCGCTTATGATAGACCATGGAATCGTGTCTAAATTTGCTTGCCACTTACCGCTTTCACGCAATTTGGATGAAATTGGTCCGCATGGAACAAGACATTCGGCGGCATTGGGTTTGGCGGAGTTGTGTGACGCCCTATGTATTGTAGTTTCTGAAGAAAGAGGCACCATCTCTATTGCTAAGGATGGTTCATTAAAAAAACTATCTGGGCCAGAAGAGCTTTTGCAAATTTTAGATGAATTTCACGCATATGTTCGGCCACCACAAAAACAAAGACCATGGGAAGATTATTTAAAAAAGAACTCGAAGGAAAAATTTATATCCATCCTTTTGGCATTGGCCTTATGGTTTGTGAATGTACATAGTTCAAAAATTGTGTACAAGACATTCACCATTCCTGTTTCGCATATTGAATTGAATAAAGATTGGGTTTTGAAGGAGCTTAAGCCGGATACTGCACAAGTCACATTTCATGCGAGAAGGCGTGCATTTTACTTTTTTAAAAAAGACGACTTAAATTTGCTTATTAAATATAGATTACTTAATGGAAGCCAAAAGATTAGGTTGTATGCGGAAAATTTATCTTTCCCTAAGGACTTTATCTTGGATCAAATTGACCCTCTTTACATTGATGTGAATCTGACAAAATCAGACATTGTGAAGAAAGAAGCTATTGAAACGGGGAGCCGAACACTATCATGACCGAAATGATATCGAATAATTTGATTTTGAATAAATATATTGAAGATGACCCTGTAGCCTGCGCCCGATATTTAGAGGTCACACCTCAAGAGACGGTTGTGGATTTTTTAGAAAGCCTGCCGATTGATAGTGGGTTGAAAGTTATGCATCATTTAAATGATGCCTATTTAACTTTGATATTGAGCAATTTCAAAGATGAGGTATTTAGTCAAGTTGTAGAAAGACTTGATGTGAATAGGTCAGCAAGCATATTGCTTCAATTAACGCTTGAAAAACGTGAATTATTGCTTAAGAAATTAGATAATAAAAAAAGGAAAGAAATTCAGGAATTAATAGAATATCCCAATAATAGCGCTGGTCGTTTAATGACTAAGGAGTTAATGGCATTGCATCTA
>JBLINS010000025.1:0-30463 GCA_047639455.1 Candidatus Omnitrophota bacterium | reverse complement strand
CAGCATTGGAGGCCAAATTGGAACTTGACTATAGGGCCATCCATATGAGGATGACGGGTGTAAAGAGAAGATGGAATTGATGCTTGATTAATGTGTCCGTCAAACCTGGACCATCTCAGTCCCTCTAAATAATTAAAAAGGGACACGTTAGATATATCTAACGTGTCCCTTTGGGGTTGAAATGGATTTGGTCGGGCCAGTCTATTTAAAACTGAGTCATTAACCCTTGCTTTATACTATCGGAAGTTTGGCTTTCATCCCAATCAAAGTCAAAAGTTGCCACAACCGTTGAAGCCAGAGCTGCTAAACCTTGAACTTCTTGGAGTATCCTTTTGAGCTTCGCCTCGTCAGCGCCAGCTATGCGCTCCCAGCCAGTCCTTTTAAGCTGTCTTTCAATGCTCCAACCTTGTTTATTACCTCGATCAACTATATTTGGCGATATCGATAACATGCGATACCCGCAAAGGTCCATAGCCACTCCTCGTGATGAGCCGCAATTGCCTGTTAAGATGTGTTTGGATTTTTCTAAAGAGGCAATCGCCTCTTTTTGATTAGCTATATAAAGCTTCCAATGGTCAATCGCCAATTGCACTGCCATCCTGTCCATGGATGCATTTGTTTGATCTTCTATTGAAGAAGTCGAGGCAAATATCACTGCTTCTAAGGTAGCGTCAAGCGCTTCCAAGGCCGTGATCTCAGCATCCGCAAGCGAAGAGCCCGCCGGTTCGATGAATCTTTTTATTTCGGTGATCACATCATCTATTGACGTCAGAGCATCGTTGATTGCTGTTTGCACATAACCACCTTCTAGTGCGATTTGCTCTCTCAAGGCTTTTCTGTCTGCGCGAGCCTCAGTTACTGATCTATTATTTACCGGCGGTGGTGGTGTTGAATCTAATAATGCAACGGGTTCTACTGGAGCGGTGGTGTCAGCAGAGCTTACCTCTGTGCTTGGTGCTTCGGTTGTTGTGGTTTCAGGTGCTGTGGTTGTGTCTGCGGCTACTTCTGTGCTTTCTGATTCAGTCTCTGTAGCTGCAAATGCAGCTGGAATTTCGGTGCCTGACACATCGGCCGTTGTGGTTTCTGGTGTTGTAGTTTCAGTTTCTGTAGTGGCCATAAGATCTTCATATTCAGCCTCTTCTCCGAACATCTCTTCAACTGAATCTTCGACCATTGCTTCAGAGGCCAACGCCTCTGCATTCATTTCCGGTTCGGTCATATCATTCATAGTTTTCAGATAACTCGTCGTATAATTCATCGCATCTGTTCCGGTTCCGTCACTATCAGTTACGGGCATGCTCATACCCAGCATATCGTCTTCATATGAGGCGTAACTGGCTTGAGGTATGATGCAGCCGAATGTATATAGGAAAGCCACGACAAGACTGACTTTCTTGAAAAACTTTTGATTCTTATTAGCGTTTTGAGTTGATGAGTGATTCATAAGGCCTCCGTTAGTTTAAAAAAAACTTATTAAAGTCATACAATAGGTATACACGACGGAATAGCAATTTTCAAGGATATGGCCTTTTTTGTCATTTAAGAGTCAAAACCGGGCTCTCGAGTTGATTGACATATATACTTGTTTAAGTGTGCTCAATAGGCTGTTATGAATAGGGTGGTGAAATGAATAAAACGGCTAAAACGGCGAGGTGGAGCATTGGTATTAGGTAGTCATTCAAGGCAAATCAACCATAAAACAACAATGCCGCGCATATATTAAAAGACCTAATTCATTTTATGTTATTCTAGTGCTATAATTACGTTGTTAGTTAATCTACCCCATTTAAGAGCTATCTTTTAATAACGAGGTGGCTAAATAATAATTAAGGAGGCCATATGGCTTATGAAGAACGTGGGTCTCGCGAGATGTTTAAGGCGACTTGTACCGAGTGTAAGGCAGAATGTGAAGTTCCATTCAAACCTAAGGAAGATCGCCCAATTTATTGCAAAGAGTGTTTTGATAAGCGTAAAGAAGGTGGCCGTTAAATGAAGCCAAATTACGGTGGAAATAAAAAACGTCTCCAAGAGGTCAAAAAGAAAAAAAGAGAAGAGAAGCAAAAAAAACGCTTAGCCGATAAATCTGCTAATAACGCCCCTGATAATACTCAAGAGCCTCCTCCGGCAGCCTAGTGGCCTACTCCCGTTTATTGGCGCAAGATCCTATGCCACGAGCGGCCTGAGATGATGAGGTCTTATAGATCAACGTATTGTAGTCTGTCAAAAAATGATGCAAACTAATGCACAGCATTTGTAGCATTGTCTCATTTATATACTGAGAGCAATTGGCACAATTTAGAGGAAAAGGAAAATGCGCCTTGATCAAATCATACGCCTACTGGCAATTACTTTTTTTATTTTAGTTGGGACATCTAATATGTCTATGGCGTCGAATACTCAAGATTTAAAACTACAAATCGTCCAAATTCGTGCTGAACAAAACAAAAGCAATCAGGGTTACCAAGACCAAATTGATGCTTTGCAAAAACAAGTTGTCCAAATAGAAGGGCCATTACCGACTTGGATTCAAAACTCTTCCAAAGCCAGTAAAGGCTTCATTGATTTTAATTGGTATTATGATATCGAAAATTATTCGGTGATGACGGTGAATCTGGGTGCTAAATTATCTAATAATCTATCCTATTTTAGTTTGAATAATTTTTTCAACGACTTCAATGATTCTGATTATGCCGATGTAGAGGATTTTTATTCCGAACAAAATATCACTTGGTCTCCACCAGAGACTGGGCCCATTGCCTGGAATGTGCAATGGAATTTAAGGTCAGGTGAGGGTAATGATAGACTTCGCTTGGCACCCCAATGGCTATTAGACAAAACTCCGTTATTAGACAAATTACTCGGAGCAATGAACGCGACGTACAAAATAAATTTTCATGCTGTTCAATGGGATGACGAAACTCATGGGGACTATGTCTGGCAAATGGAACATGTTTATAGAATGAATATATTTCCTCAATGGTTTGATAATCGAGTTTATCTAGCGGGATTTGTGGATCATGCATTCGGTGGGCCAAGTAATCCGGCAGTTGTCAGTGAGCATCAAGTGGGTATTAGGCTATTGGACAATTGGCATGCTATTGCGGAGTACAGACGCAATGAGTATCGTAAGGGTAATGAAGATAGCTTGGGCTTGGGTGTGGAATATAAAATTAACTTTAATTAATACATTCTCGAAAATTAAAAGAAATTTAAATAACTAATAACGAAATAAGGATAAAACACCAATGAGCCCAAAAATATTAATAATAGATGACAGTGAAGATGATATTGAGATGATTAGTATTTTCTTAAAAAAATCTGGATATGTTAATGTTCTTACGGCCATAAATGGGGAAGACGGTGTTGAGTCGGCGAAGTTGAATAAGCCAGATATTGTCATCACTGATACAAATCTGTCAGGCATGAATGGGTTTGAGACATGCGAAAGAATTAAAGCTATTGAAGGCGCGAAGCCAAAAGTGATTATTTGTACCGGGCTCATTGATGCCATTGATGCTGGTCGCGCTAGATTAGTAAAAGCTGATGGTTATTGTGTTAAGACAATGGATTGCAAATCGTTATTTGAGGCTATTAAGCGTTTAGGTTGAGTGCTTCCGTAAATGTGTTTGGACCATTTTAGACCTCTGTTTTTAGAAATTCATTAGCAAGCGGGACGAACTTTCCTTAAAAATAGCGATGCAGGTGAATTGCGCTAAAAGGGATAGAATACTCACCGAGTGTATTGGCGGATTAACTGCGTATTTGTGTCATTGGATAAATTTATGGGGGGGGCGGCAATGAGTACTGAGAGTATTAAAAAAATATTAATCATTGATGACTGCGACAATGACAGCCAAATAATAAAAAGATGTCTTCAGAAGGAAGGCTATGTTGAGTTTGATTTTGCGGCAATGGCAGAAGAAGGTTTGCAAAAGGCCGCTATTTTTAGACCTGATATCGTCATACTGGACATGGCCTTGCCAGATGGAGACGGTTTTGAAACTTGCATTAGGCTCAAATCAATTAGAGGCTTGGAATTGACAGTCATCCTCAGTACGGGTTATAGCGATGTCCTCAGCTCAGTCGAATTAGCCGCATGTTCTGCCGATGGCGCGGTAGCCAAATCAACAGATTGCATTGCTTTAATCGAAGCGATTAAAAAATTGAGTTAAGCAGAATCTAAAACAATACTTAAGGGTTATTGAAATGCGGGTGAGTTCAAATTTTAAGATTAGGAAGTCGGGTGATCGGGGTGGGGCGGATCATGGGTGGCTAAAGGCCAAACATAGTTTTTCTTTTGCTGAATATCAGGATACAGAGTATATACAATATCGTTCGATGCGGGTTTTGAATGAGGATCGCATTGCAGGCGGTCAAGGGTTTCCGATGCATCCGCATAAAGATATGGAAATAGTGACCTATATTTTGTCAGGCTCGCTTAAACATGAAGACAATATGGGTAATTCCGCAATTATTCGTCCAGGGGACGCTCAGCGTATGAGTGCTGGGACAGGTGTTGTGCATAGTGAGTTTAATCCATCACAAGAAGAGACGCATCTTTTTCAAATTTGGTTTTTGCCCGATAAAAAGGGCTTGCCGCCAGGCTATGAACAAAAACAAATTCCAGAGGAATCAAAACTCAATCAACTTTGCTTGATTGCCTCACCCACGCCAGACCAATATGCTGTCAAAATTCACCAGGATGCCAAAATATATGCCTGTGTTTTGGAGACAAATAAAAATGTGCGTTTTGACACCTCGAATGAGCGTCACTTATGGATACAACTCGCCTCAGGCAGTCTTGAAATAGATGGACACAAAATAAATGCTGGAGACGGCTTGTCTATAAGCGCTGCTCAAAGCATTAAAATCAAGGCCACAACCAATTCAGAATTCTTACTCTTTGATTTTAATTAGTTGCTCCATCCCAGAATATAATTAAATACTCTAACGAGAGGCATATATTGTGAATAAAAAAACCCTACCCAAACTCATTATCGTGGGATTAATAGGCTTTGGCCTTATTGTGCTTTTTAAGAATTTGAATATACAGAGTAAGTTGGATGCTTTTATGGATTGGATTCCGACATTAGGGCTATGGGCGCCCATAGCTTTTGTGTTCATATATGCCATCTCAGCCGTATTATTTATTCCAGCTTCGGCGTTAACATTAGGAGCAGGCGCTATCTTTGGCGTATGGCAAGGCGTTTTAATCGTATCCATAGCATCAACCTCGGGCGCTGTTTTATCTTTTTTAATTGGCAGGTATTTTGCGCGCGATTTTATAGCAAAAAAGGTTGAAACCAACCCTAAGTTTAAAGCCATAGATGACGCTGTTGCCAGTGAGGGGTGGAAAATAGTTGGTTTAACGCGCCTTTCGCCAGTATTTCCATTTTCATTATTGAATTACGGTTATGGAATAACTAAAGTTAGTTTAAAAGAATATTTCTTAGCTTCTTGGATTGGCATGTTGCCTGGGACAATTATGTATGTTTATTTAGGCGCTATTGCGGGGACTTTGGCCAATTCAGCCGAAAGAACTAAGACGGCTGGAGAGTGGGCTTTGCTCATTATCGGTTTGCTAGCAACCATTATAGTGACTGTTTATATAACTCGTATCGCCAAAAAAGCTATTAGCCAAAAATTAAAATAATCGCTAAGTATAGCGGAATCTTTTTTAAGGAGAAATGAATGGATTACAATATTATTGTCATTGGCGCCGGGGCAGGTGGACTAGTCTCTTCCTATATAGCAGCTGCTGTCAAAGCTAAAGTTCTATTAATAGAAAAGCACAAAATGGGCGGAGATTGTCTGAATACGGGTTGCGTCCCATCTAAGGCACTTATTCGCACGGCATCAGTTGTTTCAGAGATTGGACGGCATAAAGAATTTGGTCTTAAATCGGCTACAGTTGAATTTGATTTTGCTGAAGTGATGGAGCGAGTGCAGCGAGTTATAAAAAAGATAGAGCCACATGACTCTATTGAGCGTTATACCAAGCTAGGCGTGGAATGCATTCAGGGCAATGCAAGGATTATTTCGCCCAATAAGGTAGAAGTTAATGGCAAGGTACTAACAACGAAGAATATTATTATCGCGACGGGTGCCGGGCCATTCATTCCTAATATTCCTGGGCTCAAAGAAACTGGTTTTTTGCACACGGATAATCTATGGGATATCCGTAAAAAGCCCAAGCGAATGGTTGTGATTGGCGGCGGCCCAATTGGTTGCGAATTAGGTCAGGCATTCAATCGCTTAGGCATTCAAGTGACCCAAATTCAACGCGGTAATCAATTGCTTAATCGCGAAGATGATGAAGTTGTCGAGATTATGCAAAAAAAGTTCCAAGAAGAGGGCATGCATATTCATCTCAATGCTGAACCTGTGAAAGTCTCAAAACAAGGTGATGAGAAGGTTGTTCATTTAAAAATGAAAGATGGCACAACCAAAGACATTGTTTGTGATGAAATCTTAGTATCCATTGGGCGAAGTGCCAATGTAAAAGGTTTTGGATTAGAGGAGCTTGGTGTTGAATTGAGTGCGCGCGGAACGATTGGCATTGATGGTTTTTGCCGTACCAACTTTAAGAATATTTTTGCGGTTGGGGATGTCGCTGGACCCTATCAGTTCACGCATTTTGCAGCACATCAAGCTTGGTATGCTGCGGTAAATGCGCTCTTTCAGCCTTTTAAGAAATTCAGAGCTGATTATTCTGTTATTCCATGGATTACCTATACGGATCCCGAAATTGGCAGGGTAGGGCTTAATGAAAAAGATGCTAAAGAGCAAAATATAGCCTATGAAGTCACCAAGTATAATTTGGATGACTTGGATAGAGCGATTACAGATGAAGAAGATTATGGTTTGGTCAAAATATTAACCGTTCCGCGTAAGGACAAAATCCTTGGCGTCACGGTTTGCGGACACCATGCCGGCAATTTGCTACCAGGTTTTGTTTATGCCATGAAGTATAATTTGGGTCTAAACAAAATTCTAGGTTCTATTCATGCTTACCCATCTTGGGGAGAAGCTAATAAATACGCCGCTGGTGTTTGGAAGAAAAATCACGCTCCGGATGGTTTATTAAAAATAATTCAAAAATTCCATACCTTTAGAAGGGGTAAATAATAAAAAAAGTCAAAGCCGCTCTTAAAGACAATCTTCAGCCTGATAAATGGCCTATGCCTTGGCCAAAAGAAGTTTGTATTCAGTGTTCTGACGATGTCGTTGCATGGACATTGGTTGGGGAGATGCTTTTGACCCTTATTGCCTTTGGGGGTTGGATAGCTTCTGGTAGCGCTGGATTATTAGCGGATGCATTTCAATCTTTGGGTGTTTTTATTAGCATGGGCATAATCACACTTGGCGCATATATAGCGAAAAAGAGACCCAATACGCGCTTTTTCATTGGAAATGCCGACTTAGAAGTTGTTATGGCCTTGACGGCCTTTAGCATTATGATAGGTTTTGGTTTATTTGTTGTCGGAGATAGTTTAGGCTCATTATTGAATGATGCGACGCCCCCACCGAGCATTATTGGCTTACCGTTTGCCACACTATCCCTATTTTTGACACATATGATACATAGATATAATTCATGCACAAATAATAAATTAGCTGGCACTAGCCGCAAAGCAGCTGTGATACAAGTGCGGTCTGATTTTTATGCATCAATTGCCGTTTTTTTAGGCATTCTCATCACGTTTTTATTGCCTGATATAATCTCCTTTGATCATATGGCCGCCTTATTTATTGGTGTGCTTATTTTGAAGGACGGCATCCAAAACGCCATATCCAATATCAATCTCTTAATCCAAAATCATAACCGATAGTTAGGTAGACGCACTCCAAAGCCATTGCAACTCACTTAGCTTTATAGAGTTGAGTGATATTGACATAGCCTTAGATTGCCACGTCGCTTGCTTCGCCTGCCTACCGGCAGGCAGGCACTCCTCGCAATGACGTTAATTCGTAAGTGTGTCAGCCACACAAAATTTGAAAGTTTGCACACTTTGAGTGGCATGGTTAATGTACTTGAATGGCAATAGAGGTGATTTGATTATCTTTATTGACCATGGCGGGCAAATTGTATATCTTAGTCACCTATGAATGCTGACAAAACACAATTTAGGAAGAATTTTGATCAAAATGAAGATGATGTCATTGAAGCATTATTGACGGCCCATGAGTCATCTAGTGGTAATGCGGATGGCGAATACGCGCCTGCGGATCAAAGAATTCAAACATTTTTAAATACATTTCTTGCTCCATGTCTAGGTGATGTGGCTTGCCCGACTTTGCCTCGCACCACATTGATTATGGATAAGCCAGGTTTAGCCCGTCAATTGTCATTACCTGCCCATAGTGATGCTTATGACTCTGAGATATTGCAATCACGACGTACGGAGCAGGGTGTTATACATAATCCCGTGAATGATCGTCGAACAACACAGGGTGTTTTTCATATTGCCGAAGGTGGATTTTTGGTTCCTAATGACAAAGTTGAAGTCCCACGCAAGACATATGCCTTATTATTAAAAAAAGCTTTTGAAGCACCGGAATCATATTTAGATCTCCCCTATAGAAGTCAATTACCAAAAAAGCCACTACATAGTATGACATCGCTTTATTTGAGGCCGCGGGTGAGCCCACAGGTTAATGCCGATATGCCATACAAATCGAATGAAATCCGTTTCTTCGCACCGGCTAGTTTGGTGTCTAATTTGGATTTTGTTGAAACCATTTTTGGTAATGCGGGCAATCCCCATGATGCTAAGAATGATGCTGGCTTAGACTTTGAGCATTGGACGGGACATACGGGTTGCGTTGTTTTAGCCCCACACCTAACTACTTGCACCAAGAAGGAATTGGGTTTACCACACTATAACGACGCAACTGAGCGACAGAAGCGCGATGGAGTTTGTTGGCAAGCTGAAGACGAGCTTTATAATAATGGTCAGGCTTTCAAAATCACTTGTCGGGGTCCAGAAGGAGTTATGGTGACTTTGATTGCCGATAATTATTTTGGCTATTGCAAAAAGGAAGTCAAAACTCAGATTAGCTTTTCGGCCAACTTATATGGTCTTTGCGAAGAAGAGCATGCGGGTGGCGCTATAGCTTATGCTAGTTATAATTTAGGCTCAATGACTCATCCGGATAATGCGCTTGACTGGAATAAACAAAATTATGCTGAGATGCTGACGCTTCTAGGCGATGCAGTGGAGCCCCAAGTTGAGGGTTATGCTATAGATAAAAAATATCCCAATATTTTTTACGTCCCCGAAGACGCACGATTTAGCTTGAAGACGCAAAAGATCGTTTGGACTTCCAAAGATGTAAAACACTCTATTAAATTATTACCTAAGCACATTTATTTCTTGCCGTCTGGTTACAAAATCCAGATGAAAAAAATGTCGGCCGAATATGAATGGAAGCTTATGGGTACGGTTGCTGCCGGAAATTATTGCCACAAACCCTGCACGGTATCAGGCGGCGGAAAATCAGAAATATCTAAGTCTATTGTTGACGCGATTATCCCCGGTTCTATATTTATTTCTAATTTTAAAAAAGATATGGATGCAATTGAGGACATTCTCAAATATGATTATTCAAGTCGTTTTAGGGAAGAATTGAAACAAGCGCCTGATAATAGGCTTATCATAACTTCAGAACGTTCATTGGGCTCAGTGATTAAGCTCTTTACTCCGTCGGCTGATTATGCGGATACGTATAATCAATGGCTTGATACCATACCGCACCATATCAAAATTTTGATTTATACACTTAAGCGACATTGCAAAGAAGAGTGGGGTGATCAATGGCGGGATCATTTTAGCGTAGACACGATTAATGATTTTCCAGGTCACGAATTAAAAAAAGATGGCAAAATTTTGATCGCGCATTATGCGCGTATAGGCCATCAGGAAGATGGTTCCTGGAGATTGTTTAAGCTGAGATCTGATTTTTTTCCGGCGCTTAAGATACAAAAAGAAGACGATATAACCGTTTCAACTGTATTGCCTAGCTCTTTATTCACGCATCTCAATTCTGATTGCTCAAACCCTTCTATTAAATTGGCCGAAAATTGCGAAGACTTTTTATTCCAGAGGCCTGATGATGCCATTATTCGCGGTTATGATTATCAAACCGAATTAGACCAGAGTGGGGAAAATGTTTTTTTATCCAATTATGAACCTTTGGATTATAATCAGGTTAAAGAAATATTTGAAGACACAATAAAGTATGAAGAATATACCAAAGCTATACAGAAGTTGATTAAGAGATTCATGCAACATCCAAAAGCCGACTATTTGGCCTTGCCATCACATCCACGCTTGGTTGATGGTAAACCAACTAAGAATCCACGTTATTTGCAGAAGCGACCCGATCATGTTAATCATTGCGATGCTTATGTGGCAAAACAAGGTGAGCGTTTATGGCGCAAAGTGCCATCGCGAGACACGGTGCAATTGCCTGTGAATGCCGTGATATCAGGGCGCCGCTGCAATCCACCGGATGTCAAACAGGGCGTACCGGCATTGGCAGTTTATAATCCATTACATTATCAAGAATTGCCCGAATTATTCATGGATTATATAGCTAGCGTAACTGGTAAGTCGCCGTCAACAACGGGCTTTGGATCCGAGGGCGCATTAACCAAGGGCCCATTCAATGCAATGGCTGCCACGGCTGATTTGAATAATGCTTTATTATCTTTTATTTTGACGGATTATAATGGCTTTTCCTCAGCCGCTGGTTATATTGGCCCACATGTCAAAGTTGATCATGATATAAGTTTATTAGTTCCCGAGATTTGGTGTCGCATGCGTGTTTATGAACAAAATGCCGAATACTTGATTGAAAACGGCTACTTAGAAAAACTCTCCGATTTTGATCATGGTGGAGAAAAGGTATTGGCAAGTCGACTAGGTTATAGAATCACACGCTCGTTCACACAAATATTTTTGGGGCGTATATTTAATTATCCACACAAAGTTTTTAGTGACGAAATGCTTAAGCCTGAATTGCAAGACTTTGAGCTTTATGTGCAGGGTATTCAAAATCTCAACAAAACACAAAAAGAAGCTGCCAAACATTATTTTGATGATGGTAGCATTGAAGCGGCGTGCCCACCAATCAAAGCCCTATTGCATATAATGGTTGATGGAAACTATGAGGGTAATGGAATTGAGAGCCTTGAAGTGCGCAAATTGTTCACGCGCGACTATGTCCTAAATAGTGATTGGTATGCCCAGCGACTTGCTATTAAACAAGAGCGCGAAATCAAATTATGGCAAAAAAATGAAGCTTATTTAAAAAAATGCAGGGTTTCACAAAACTTGCTCAAGCTTGCGGCTCAAATCAAATACCTGCAATCACCTACCTATTTACAAAATCTCCGAGGCACCATAGGTGCCGACCCTTTAATCTAATCATTTTTGTTATTTGAGACATGCTGGTTATGTCTCGTCATCCTGGACATAATAGTCAAAAAGTGTTGCTACTTAGTATTGTAAGTGTATGTATTACAATATGATAGTTAGTAAAAGATGCTTGTTACATAAAGTGGTTTATGGAAGGTAATTTATAATGTCAAAAAAACAAAGCAAAAACCACAAGCTCATTATGAGCTACGCGAAGGCCGACTTCTGGGAGATCCTCACGTCGTTGGCTACGCGCTCCTCAGGATGACAAGTGAAATTTAGCATCTTTTTTTTATATTACAATGCGTTATTATCAAACCGGCTTGATATTCAATTACTTTAGTTATCACAATAGTCTTATCTATAATGGGTTGCAGCATTAAAACCAACATTTTACCAACATTATTTAACCAATACGCCCACAATGACGTTATTGCATAGTCAATCAAAACACACACAAATAACAACACTTTATGACTATTATGCCCATCCTGAATGATTCGATGATTTACATTTTCAATATACCCTTCAGACACACAAAACTCGACAGTCTCTATGATTTTGTATCCTTATACCCGCAATGGCGGTACTTGAATTACTATGCGGGTATGATTCGTTGAGTGAATATATTAGTATACCAACCCAAGTCATTGAGAATGAAGTCTTTAGGTAAAGCTGTTATAATATGCCCTGCATTGTAAAGTAAATCATCGAATTATTCAGGCTGCTTAATTAAAGTCTATAAGGGCGGGTGATGTCATCGAATGCTGAAGAAGTTGTTGAAAAAGGCAATGATGTCATTGTCGGTAAATCCATTCGTAATGATAATCTTTTGAAACAAATCCAAGAAATTTTGGACTAAGCGCTACCATATTTGACTTGCGCAATAGAAAATATGTTCATTACCTTATGTATTCATTCGTCAATAAGACGAGGCTGTTCATTGACTACCTAATTGACTGCTCATTTGAAAAAAAAGTTCAGAGTTAAGTAGTGTAAGAAAGGAGGATGTGTATGTCAAATACTCCCCAAAAAGTGAGTGTGTTTAGATTAAGTTTCACAAATCTGTTTAATAGTCCTTTAACTGCGTGGGTGATTTTGGCAGCATCCCTAATTTTAACTTATGCTGCTTACAATATTTCCTATAATTTTATCAATGATCGCGCCCGAGAACGTTTTGACTTCAGAGCCAGTGAGATTCAAAGAGCAATCCAAGATAGATTGAATGTATATGAGCAGGTTTTGTGGAGTGGTGTCGGTTTATTATATGCCTCTGATGAAATAGGCCGAGATGGTTTTGCCAAATTTGTTAATGCCGTAGACATAGAACGGAATTGGCCTGGCATTCAAGGCATAGGCTACAGCGTCCCTGTGACGCCTGAAGAAAAGACTGCGCATATAGAGGCTATTCGCGCTGAAGGTTTTGATGACTTTGTGATTAAGCCCGAAGGTGCTCGAGATATGTATTCATCGATTATATATCTTGAGCCATTTGATTGGCGTAATAAGCGCGCCTTTGGCTATGACATGTGGTCCAATCAAATGCGACGTGCCGCAATGACAAGAGCGAGAGATGATGGCGTTGCTGCAACATCCGGAATTATAACTCTGGTTCAAGAAACTGAAGAAAATGTCCAGCGAGGCTTTTTGACTTATGTGCCTGTTTATAAAACTAATAATATTCCTCAAACAATTCAAGAGCGTCGATATCAATTCGAAGGTTGGATTTATGCACCTTATCGCGCGGGTGATTTAATGACTGGAGTTCTTGGCAGCGCAGATGTGAATATCGAATTTGAGGTTTATGATGGTGAGGTTATTCGCGAAGATGCGCTGCTTTTTGATAGTAATAAATCACTCCATTTAACTGAGATTAATCATAATCCAAAGTTTAGTAATAAAATAAAAGTTATTAATCAAGGGCGCTTATGGACTTTGTATTTCAACACTCCATTTAACAATTTGTCTAAAGAGGAACGTAATCAACCTCGATACATAGCATTAGCAGGATTAATAGTTGATATCCTCCTTTTTTATGTCATTTGGTCTTTGTATTTTATTAATAAAAAGGCTCAAAACATTGCTAGGTCGATGACTCAAGAGCTACATGCCTCTAAAGCGGGTCTTGAAAATCAGGTGCGTGAAAGAACGGTGGAGCTGCAAAAAGCTAGAGATAATTTGGAGAAAGATGTGAAGCTTCGTACTGAAGAATTGCATGAAAAAGTTAATCTCTTAGAAAGAGCGAATACTGCGATGGTTGGACGTGAAGAAAAAATGATTGAATTAAAAAAGGATAATGAGCGCCTCAAACAAGAGCTCAAACACAAGCGGTGAAGCCTCTATCAAAGTCATTCGTTGTATTGGCGATATACATTGCATGTATCACCCCGCTTTATGTTATTGCCAATAACATAAGCAATAAAGCCGTTAACCAAGAGTTTGAAATCACCTCTAAATATTTTATTAATCGTTTCGAAGCGCATCTGAATGATTATTTTGATGTATTGCGCTCTGTCAAAGGTTTGTACGATAGCTCTGAACATGTAAATAGACAGGAATTCCATACATTCGCGCAATTTACTTTAGAGCGTCATCCCGGCATACAAGCATTGGAATGGCTTCCCAAGGTACCCTATGGTGAAATAGATGATTTTGTTCTCTTGGCGCAAAAAGATGGTTTTGGTGATTTTGAGATCACGGAGCTTAGTGCACAAGATAGGATGGTTTCTGCGGCCAAAAGAGACGTTTATTTTCCCGTTTATTATGTTGAGCCCTATGAGGGCAATCAAGGTGCTTTGGGTTTTGATTTATATTCGAACAATGAACGCCAAGTGGCGTTAGATAAGTCACGTGATTCCGGAGCTCTTGTCGTCACAAGCCCCATCACCTTAGTTCAGGATGAAGAGAAATCTAAGGCTGTTTTGGCTATTCTACCTGTTTATGCAAAAGCCGCATCACCTCAAGCTAAACCAAGCAAAGCGGAGCTGATTTCAGGGTATGTTTTAGGAGTGTTTCGTTTTGTAGATATAGTTGAAAAAGCTTTCGAGCTTTCTGTCTTTAGCAGTGATGATTTAAAACTTGAGATTTTTGATTTAAATTCATCCGGGCGCACGACTTTAGCTTATTCAAATAAGCCAAGTGGCAATAGGCTAAATACAGTACTTTCACATAGCACAGTCTTAGATATTGGCCAAAGACAGTGGAAAGTGCATATTGAACCTTCTACAGCCCGCATTGCAATGCATAGCCTCTTGGATATGCGATGGGTCCTTTTTGTCGGATTCATATTAGCCAGTTTAATTAGCCTCCTTTTTAATAACATTGCTAATCGTAATTCAGAGATTGAAAAACACGTTGATGAAAAAACTCAAGAGTTAGTGGCATCTAAAGACATATTGGAGCTTGAAATGGCAAAAGCTAAAACATATGCGCATGATTTGTCAGAGCAAAAAGAGAAATTATTGAAACAGCAAGAGGCAACCCTGAATATTCTTGAAGATGTGCAAAATGCCAAACAAGAACTGGGACTGGCGTATACTTTGATTAAGTCCAAAACGGATGAGTTGGAAAAATCTCATGCAGTGATCGAAAAAGTGAATTTGGAATTAGATAGTTTTGTTTACACAGCAAGTCATGATTTAAAAGCACCCTTGAGAGGCATAGGGGCTTTTGCCTCCTATTTAGAAGAGGATTACGGAAGTCAATTAGATGATAAAGGCAAAGATCATTTGCAAAGAATTCGAAAGGCCGCAAATAGAATGTCGCAACTCATTGAGGATTTGTTGACATTGTCTCGAATTTCAAGACAATCAAATCCCTATACTCAATTTAGTGTGCATGAGCTAATTGAATCCGTTTCAGAGCGAATCGAATATGATCTTCAAGAAAATAAGGTTGAATTGTGGGTTGATCCGAACATACCAAATATAATTGGTGATGAAATAAAGCTCGCAGAAGTGTTCTTGAATTTAATTAATAATGGTATTAAATTTTCTTCCAAAAATAAGACCGCTAAACCACTTATTGAAGTGGGCTATAAAGATGGCGAGGGCTTGCATGAATTTTTTGTAAAAGACAATGGAATTGGCATTGACCCAAAGTATCATGAGCAATGTTTTAAGATATTCAAGCGCTTACATACTGCTAGTGAGTATGAGGGTTCTGGGGCAGGCTTGAGTATAGTCAAGCGAATAGTGAATGATCATAATGGCCATATTTGGATAGAATCTGAGCTCAATCATGGGGCCAAATTTTGTTTCACTATCCCGAAGGATTTGAATATAAAATAGAGTGAATTTAAGGTTTGTGAAGTTTGAATATATATGATAAAAAGTTATTGAGTTCACAGGCCCATCGGCCCATTTGATAATAAGTGTAAAAGGGAGAACATGCAAACTAAACCTATACAAATACTTCTTGCTGAAGACAATGAAGACGATGTGATGATCACACAACGTGCATTTCAAAAAGCTAAGATAGTTAATGAGATGAATGTTGTAAGTGATGGACAAGCTGCATTAGACTATTTGCAGAATATCGATTCTGAACACCCCATGCCGGTGCTCATATTATTAGATATAAATATGCCAAAAATGAGTGGGTTGGAGGTATTGAAATACATCAAATCACACGAAGTATTTAAGGTAATTCCTGTGATCATGTTAACTTCATCCAAACACGAAGAGGATGTCATCGATAGCTATATGGATGGAGCTGCTTCATATATTGCTAAGCCTGTCGATCACGAAGCTTTTATCAAAACAGTGGAACAATTTTGCATTTATTGGAGTATGGTGGTTCTTCCACCAAGCAAATAATTATGTCCAAAAAAATACTCATCATCGAAGACAATGAAGACGATATGCAAATGATTGATAATTGTTTGAAGAATGCGGGATTCGAGGATATTTTGCATGCCCAAAATGCTGAAGAAGGTATATCCATAGTTAAGACTGAAAATCCTGACATCATTGTATTGGATACTATTCTCCCAGGCAAAAACGGATTCGAAGCCTGCCAAGAAATAAAAGCATTACCAGGCAGTCATGCCAAAGTAATTCTAACAACGGGGCAAGTTGATGCCATTAATGCAGGCAAAGCACGCGCGAGCGGAGCTGATCATTATTTGGCTAAGACTTTAGACTTTGAAGATATTTTGACAACGATTCAAAAGATGGATTAGGTGAATCAACAATTATTGGTTTGTGTATATGCACATGAAAGGTAAATAAAATGACAGTTTATGATGATAATTCTTTAAGCATTGGTAAGACACCTCTAATTAAGATCCGTAATATGAACAAAGGCTCCAAGGCAAATATTTATGCCAAAATAGAAGGACGCAATCCGGCTTATTCAGTTAAGTGTCGCATTGGAGCTAATATGATATGGGAAGCTGAAAAAAGTGGCCAACTCAAGCCTGGTGGCAAAATCATTGAACCTACTAGCGGCAATACGGGTATAGCTTTAGCTTTTGTGGCGGCTTCCCGTGGATATGAATTAACAGTGACTATGCCGGAATCTATGAGTATGGAAAGACGTAAAGCGTTATCGGCAATGGGTGCTAAGATTGTTTTAACACCAGCTGCGGATGGTATGAAAGGCGCTTTGGCTAAGGCTGCAGAAATCGCTAAAGAACCAGGTTATTTTATGCCGGCTCAATTTGAGAACCCAGCCAACCCAGCCATTCATCAAAAAACAACTGGTCCCGAAATTGATGCAGATCTTGAAGGTAAAATCGATATACTCATTGCTGGTGTGGGTACGGGCGGCACGATTACAGGCATATCTAGATATTTTAAAAAAGATCAAGGTAAACAAATCACGAGCATAGCTGTCGAACCAGCTGAGAGCCCGATTATCACGCAAAAAATGGCGGGAGAAGAATTACAGCCTAATCCACACAAAATACAGGGTATAGGCGCTGGGTTCATTCCTCAGAATTTAGATTTGGATATGGTCGACGCAGTTGAGCTTGTTTCTAGTGAAGAAGCGATAGATTATGCGCGCAAACTGACCAAAGAAGAAGGCATTTTTTCTGGCATTTCTTGTGGCGCTGCCATTTGTGCGGCATTGAGAGTTGCTGCCCGCGAAGAAAATGCGGGTAAAAATATTGTCGTGATTCTACCCGACTCCGGCGAACGCTACCTCTCATCCGCGCTGTTTGCCGATGTCTTTGACGAAGCTGGCATGGCCGTTTAATCTCTTCAGATACAACAGTAATTTATTTCATAGCTACACATGTATATTGCTATAGCAATTCTAATACAAAATCCGGGTTTGATAGAAAGAAGATAGAATGGATCACGCTAAAGACTATTACAAAATATTAGGTGTCGAAGAATCTGCGAACGAGGTTGAGATGAAAAAAGTTTATCGCAAACTCGCACTTAAATATCATCCGGACAAAAATTCTGGTAATAAAAATGCCGAAGAAAAATTCAAAGAAATATCTGAGGCGTATTATGTTTTGAGTGATTCAAAGCGTAGAGAAGAATATGAGCTCACACGTAAGGGTGGTTATTCTGGTAACTTCCAAGGTGCTGAAGGTTTTGACGTAAATGACTTCATGAATGCGTTTAGAGGATCGGGTCAATCAGGCAGTTTTTCTGGCTTTGGTGGATTTGAAGATCTGCTAGGTGGCATGCACTCCCAGCAGACATCTCGCCGTGGTGGAAGGACTCAGTTTAGCCATTCCCAAAACAGGGGTAATATTGGACATGGACAACCTAGCCAGGTGCAAAAAGTAAATACAGATATGCAAACACATATTGATATACCCAAAGAAAAAATAGGCTCAGAAATTAAAGTAACTCTCAAAACTAAAAAAGGCAAGTCACTATCCGTCTCAGTACCAAAAGAAATAAAAGATGGACAGAAATTAAGACTCAAAGAACAGGGTCAAGTGTGTCCATGTTGCAACAAAAAAGGCGACTTACTCGTCCAAATAAATCTCAAATGAGTTGAACGCAGGGAATTTTGATAAAATAAGATAAACCAGGCTCTTTTGTAGTTGGTATTAGTGACTGCTCAAGTCATACAGGCCGTGTCATAACACTTCGTCATTGCGAAGCCGTTTTTTGGCTGCGGCAATCTCAGACTAATAACCGAGCAACTTTATTAATGTTCGACACCTGCTATACAACATGGCCTTAGATTGCCGCGTTGCTAGGGGCTTCACTGACTCAGCCCGTTCGCAAGAGAGGTCTCCTTATTCGTCGACCGCTCACTGCGCGCCTCGCAATGACGCGGTTAATAAGCTTTATGACACAACCTGAATGACGGGACTTGAGTTGTTACTAGTATTAAGAATTACGTATATTTAGCCCCCTATTTTAAGCAGAAGGAAGGGAATCTGTTTTTGGTGTCTATTTTCCCCAGTCGAAAAGCGAAACGTGATTATGGAGGTGAGAGATGAAGCCGATTAAATTAGATGATTATGAGAAAGAGATGCTCGAGTCATACGAGAGGGGTGAGTGGGTAAGTAAAAATCCCCAAAAAGGAAATAGAGAGAACATTTTAAAACTGGCAAAGAATTCTCTTTAAAAAGACCAAACCATCACTATTAGGTTGAGCAAACAAGACTTAAACGGAATTCGCGTTATGGCTGCAGATAAAAATATCCCCTATCAAACGATTATAGCTAGCCTGATTAATCAATTCGTGAAGGGTAAAATCAAAGTTTAAGTCGATTCTTAGCACAGCACACGAACTCACTCTCCTTTGAGTCAACCCTACGTCTATTTAGCCTAATGACCAAACAGACGGCTCAATCAGCCTAATAGAGCTCCCACAGTCTTCTTTTGCTCACGATATGGATTGTGACTCAATTTATCCGCAGACTTCTACCATGCGGATGCAAACATAATTCTCATTGCTGCGCATGGATCCAGTTGCACGGTTTGTTAAACAGTGCATCCTTATGGTGAAGACCCCAGTATAAATTACGTCAATCCATATAAGTTCGCTCAAGAAGACTTGTGGGAGCTGTATATGATGGAGTATTGTATGGTTGAGTAGAGCTTGAAGATAAGTGAATATATAATTGGCGGAGGGTATATGATTACACGATTGAGAGCAAAGGGGCAAATAACAATACCTGCTAATATTAGAACTTCTTTGAAGTTAAGGGTTGATTCAGTGCTATCTGTAGCCAAAGTGGGGAATGCTATATTACTTTCGCCCCAAGAGAGCATTTATGAAGATGTGGCGAAGAAAATTGCAAAGGCTGCTAAGAAGGAATCTATTTCATTGAATGGACTTCTTAAAGAATTAAAATCTGCTCGTAAAAATAAGTGATTGTTTTGTCACCTGGAATACTAGGGATTTTATGAAATCGGGAATGTCAGATATTGTTGAGTTCCCTATTGTTGTACCCGGTTGATGTTTGGATTAGCGCCCCCTATCTACTTATAAGCAGTTTTTGAATAAGTTGACCATTTTAACGTCAGACGTTAAAATGGTCACTTATGAAGAAGAGATATCTTACCCCACTAATTGAAGATTTTAGTTTCAATGATCACAAAATGTGCTTTGTGTCTGGGCCTAGGCAGTGTGGCAAAACCACTTTATCAAAACAGCTATTGAAAGCTCGGTATGCGGGTCAGTATTATAATTGGGATGATGTTAACTTCCGCAGGGTGTGGGTCAAGAACCCTTCTGATATTATTCCAGCCCCATCTAAAAAAGTACCCCTTATTGTTTTGGATGAAATTCATAAAGCTCGTCTGTGGAAGCGAACACTTAAAGGCGTTTATGACACGCTTGAATCACCAGTGGATATTTTTGTGACTGGGAGTGCAAGATTAAATATATATAAAAAAGGCAGCGATAGTTTATTGGGTCGTTATTACAATTATCGATTACATCCTTTTTCTTTGAGGGAATTGACTAGTATTGCGCCCCTAGACCCTTCAACAGTTATTTCATCCATATTCAATAGAGCGCTTAGCCGCCCAAAAAGTAATCGTAAATTATTTGATGATTTGATGATTTATGGTGGCTTTCCCGAGCCTTATATTAGTCAGAATACTAAAAAAGCCAGATTGTGGAGGCGTAATCGAGTTGAGAAATTAATCCGTGAAGATTTGAGAGATTTGAGTCGATTACCTGAATTAAGTCGCATTGAGATGTTGGCTGCTATTTTACCCGAGAAGGTTGGTGGGCCATTTAATCTATCTTCTTTGTCTGTAGATTTAGAGGCGAGCGTGCCAACAGTTAAGCGATGGCTAGACTATTTAAAAGAGCTTTATTATGTTTTCGAAATTAAACCTTATCAGGGAACCATTACCCGCTCTTTAAAAAAAGAAGGTAAAATTTATATGTGGGACTATAGCGAGGTGGAAGACCACGCAGCACGTTTTGAGAATTTGGTTGCTTGCCACTTGTTAAAGGTGTGTCATTATTGGTCTGATGGAGGTGAGGGAAACTTTGAATTAAAATATCTTAAAAATAAATCAGGTAAAGAAATTGATTTTATTATAGTTAAAGATAAGAAGCCGTGGTTATTAGTTGAGGCTAAGTTAAATGAGACGCGCTTATCACCTAATTGGCCTATTTTTTTGAAGCAACTTTCTGTTAAACGGGGCATACAAATCGTGCATAAATCAGGTGAGTGGAAAATTGGCGAAATAAATGATGCTAAAGTTTTAATTGGCAGTGCCAATGAAATTTTAAGTTATTTCATCTAATTTCATTAGCGTATGAAGACATTACCTGAAGGCGTTGAGGTGTATAAGCAAACGGATGTATTTGATCAAAATACGGTGCCGGCTGGTCTATTGAAGGATCATAATACGGTGGAGGGTGTTTGGGCGGAGATTATTGTTATTGAGGGTGAGCTTGATTATATTATTCAAAGCACACCGCCGCAGCAATATAAGCTTAATTCTGAACAGCGTGGAATTGTGGAGCCTAAGGTTTTGCATTATGTTATTCCTAGTCCGAGTGTGAGGTTTTATGTCAGATTCTATCGATAGCACAGATAGTGTCTAAAGCTTATTAGCTGCTTCATTACGAAGGATGCCTGCCTGACGGCAGTCAGGCGAAGCAAGTCCTGCGGCAATCTCAACTAACTAATAAAGTAAGTAAATACATCTCGTTAAATAGGTTAAGGTGTGAGATTGCCACGTCGCTTGCTTCGCGCTCCTCGCAATCAGACCGTGTCATAACTCTTCGTCATTGCGAAGCCGTTTTTTGGCTGCGGCAATCTAAGACTAATAACCAAGCAACTTTATTAATATTCGACACCTGCTATACAATATGGCCTTAGATTGCCGCGTTGCTAGGGGCTTCACTGACTCAGCCCGTTCGCAAGAGAGGTCTCCTTATTCGTCGACCGCTCACTGCGCGCCTCGCAATGACGCAGTTAATAAGCTTTATGACACGGCCTGAATGACCGGGTGTAAGACGGAGTCTGAATGGCGTAGTAATGTACCTCAATAGTTACTTGTTATTGGCATGGGGTATCATTTGGTGAATCTTGCTGATATAATCACGCTTAAATAATTTTGAAGTATTGGAAGTATATTGTTATTGATTAGATATGTCCTTGAGACATAGCCTACATTCTTAAACCTCACCGTTTTAAGTCATAAGAGAACTTCATTTTCCTTATCATATTCCTTTATAAGCGCATGTATACATGTGGACTTATATTGGGAGATAAGGGCTTGAATTGATCAAAGCATAATAAAATTTAAACCGTTTATATATAGAGGAAATACATAGTGCCACATCAAAAACATTCCATGGAATATAAGTCGATAACGAATCGATTTGTTCCGCTTACATTAAATAAGCCTAGAAATTTAAAAAATGATGTCTTGTCAGGCATTACAGTGGCCTTAGCATTGGTGCCAGAAGCTATAGCCTTTGCCTTTGTGGCTGGTGTGAATCCCCAAGTGGGTCTTTATGCAGCTTTTATGATGGGTTTGATTACGGCTATTTTTGGTGGTCGGCCAGGCATGATTTCTGGAGCTACCGGAGCTGTGGCCGTTATTTTTGCCCCGCTAGTGTTCAAAATTGTTGAAGCGGGTAATGTGGCCGGTTTTAGCTCAGAAGTCGTTTTGCAAAATGCTTTGGGGTATTTATTTGCCGCAGTCATACTTATGGGGCTTATCCAAATCATGTGTGGCTTATTGAAGCTAGGTAAATTCATTCGATTAGTTCCGCATCCGGTTATGTTGGGTTTTGTGAATGGATTGGCGATTATTATTTTTCACGCACAATTTGAGCAATTCACCGTAGGCGGCGAATTACTTGCAAGCACGCCGTTAATGATTATGTGTGCTTTGGTGGGCTTGACCATGGCTATTGCTATTCTTTTGCCCAAGATAACCAAAGCCGTGCCGGCTAGTCTTGTTGCTATTGTCACGGTTTCTGTTCTGGGGTATTTGATTAATCGCAGTCATCCAGGCTTAGTGCACACTGTTTTGGATTTTGTACAAGGTCATGACCCAAGTATCACAACGCTGGCGGTTGGCTTGCCTAATTTTGCTATTCCACAAATACCATTTAGTTTGGAGGCTTTGTACATTATTTTGCCTTATGCCGTTTTAGCTGCAGCTGTTGGCTTAATCGAATCTTTAATGACTTTAACTTTGGTGGATGAATTGACCGAGACTCGGGGGCGGGGTAATAAAGAATGCATAGGTCAGGGAATGGCCAATGTCGTGAATGGTTTTTTTGGTGGTATGGGAGGCTGTGCCATGATCGGGCAGAGTATGATTAATATTCGTGGTGGTGGTCGCGGTAGAACTTCGGGCATTACGGCAGCCTTAACATTATTAGTATTAATATTATTTGGCCCCAAGTTAATTGAGGTGATTCCATTAGCCGCTTTGGTGGGTATTATGTTCATGGTTGTGATTGGTACATTTGAATGGTCAAGTTTACGCTTATTCAACAAAATTCCTTTTACCGATATATTTGTCATCATATTAGTATCCATAGTGACGGTTGCCATGAATTTGGCTGTAGCTGTTTTGGTCGGCATTATAGTCTCAGCCTTAGTTTTTGCTTGGGAGCATGGCAAATCTATTATTTGTGTAAAGCGTGAAGAATCCGGCAAAACAATTTATGCGCTGAATGGGCCACTATTCTTTGGCTCAGTCACTTCATTTAAAGACTTATTTGATTTTAAGAATGACCAAGAGCATGTCGTGATTGACTTTGAAGACTCTAGGATTTGGGATCATTCAGGCATAGAAGCCCTACAAAATATAACTGAACGTTATGGGAAGTTTGATAAAAAACTACATTTACTTAATTTGAGTAAAGACTGTCAATTGTTAATAGGTAAGGCTGATAATATTGTCGAATTAAGCCTTGTTGAAGACATTGAATGGCATATTGCTGACGATCAACTCGATTAAGAGATCAAAATTTTAAGAAAATGGATTCTATTATAAAGTACGAGTAATATTGATCAGACCAGCGTACAATATATGTCTATTATGAGCGTGCACAGCATCTTTGTTAAAAAATATCAGGTCATTGAATAGGGTAGTACAATTGAATAAGAGTAAAATAATTAAAAGTTTCCTAGACACTCGCGCTACCACGGAGCACTTGTGCGCGCATCTCGAGCCTGAAGATTGTGTTGTTCAGACCATGCCTGATGTGAGCCCCACAAAGTGGCATTTAGCACATACGACGTGGTTTTTTGAACAATTCATCCTCAAGCCAAAGCTTCCGACCTATAAAGCTTTCCATCCGCAATATGAATACTTATTCAATTCCTATTATAATTCGATTGGCAAAATGCATCCTCGCTCAGAGCGCGGTCACTTAACCCGCCCGCTAATCAAGGAAGTGCTTAGCTATAGAAAGCATGTCAATGATGCGATATTGGGGTATATCGACTCAATAGATGCAGAAGCGCATGATATTTTGCCTTTGGTCGAATTAGGTATACAGCATGAGCAGCAGCATCAGGAATTAATATTAACCGATATCACGCATGTTTTTGGCAGTAATCCTTTAAAGCCCACGTATTGGAATTGCCCCGTTCTTTTGGCGGAAGAAACGCCCAAAATGACATTTAGATCTATTAAAAAAGGTATTCATTCTATTGGTCATACGGGTAATGGGTTCGGATTTGATAATGAGTTTCCTCGGCATGAAAAATTGATTCACGGCTTTGAAATAGCCTCGCGCTTGATTACGAATGCGGAGTATATGGAATTCATGCAGGATGGGGGCTATGCGCGTCCTGAGTTTTGGTTATCCGATGGTTGGGATAGTGTGCGTCAAGAACATTGGTGTGCACCTCTTTATTGGGAAAAAGAGGGAGATGAGTGGTTTCAATTCTCTCTCAATGGTTATGGGCCTGTGAATGCATTCACACCCGTTTGTCATATTAGTTTTTATGAAGCGGACGCTTATGCGCGTTGGGCGGGCTGCCGTCTTCCAATTGAGGAAGAGTGGGAGCTAGCCTTTGGTAATGAGGCCATTGAGGGTAACTTCATGGATAATAATTGCTTCTCGCCTCTAGCGCTTCAAAAAACAGATACTCAAAAGACTCAAGCCTATGGTGATGTGTGGGAATGGACTAATTCGACTTATGCGGGCTATCCCGGATTTAAGCCAAACCCAGGTGCTATTGGTGAATATAATGGTAAGTTCATGAATAATCAAAGAGTGCTTAAGGGTGGGTCATGCGCTACGGCCCAAAGTCATATGCGCGCGTCTTATCGCAACTTTTTTTACCCACATCAACGCTGGCAATTCATGGGCATTAGATTGGCTAAGGACTTGCGATGACTAGAAAGACTGTAGTGTTAAAAGACTTACATCCTGAGCGAGACGCTTTTGTGGCTGAAGTCCACCGGGGCCTAGCAAAGGATCAAAAGACCTTACCTTGCAAATATTTTTATGACCATACAGGCTCACTTTTATTCAACTCCATATGCGAAACAGAAGAATATTACCCCACGCGTACGGAGTTAAGCATTATGCGTCTTAATGTTGAAGCGATGGCGGCTGAATTAGGGGATGAATGTTTATTAATTGAATACGGAAGTGGCAGTGGAGAAAAGGTTAGGTTGTTATTAGACCAAATTAGCAATCCTGCCGGATATGTCCCAATCGACATATCTAAAGAACATTTGAAGTCGGTCGCTGATGACTTGAACGAAGCTTATCCACATTTGGAAGTATTACCTGTATGTGCTGATTTTACCAAAAAGTTTGAATTGCCAATCCAAGCGCGCAAGCCACTTAAAAAAATAGCTTATTTTCCAGGGTCCACTATAGGCAACTTTGAACCACAAGATGCCCTAGATTTTTTAAAAAATATAGCTGACTTACTTGATTCCGGTGATGGGTTATTGATTGGTATTGATCTCAAAAAAGACAAAGGTGTTTTAGAGGCAGCATATAATGACAAGGCTGGGCTTACGGAGCGTTTTAATAAGAATATTTTGGAGCGCATTAATAATGAATTGGATGCAAATTTCTCCATAAATCAATTTGAGCATAGTGCTATATATAATACAGAACTCGGTCGAATGGAAATGCATCTCAAAAGTCTAAGGGGCCAAAGAGTGCGCATTGACTCCAAAGAGTTCACTTTTGAATCAGGTGAAACAATTCATACAGAGTCGTCTCATAAATACGATATTGATCAGTTTGCACGTATGGCTAATCAAGCTGGCTTTTACCTGCAAAAAGACTGGGTAGATGAACAGCATTATTTCAGCGTACTCTACTTTTCACTCAAATAACCCACCGCTTAATCCACACTCTCTTTATAATGAAATGACCGTCATTGTGAGGAGCAATAGCGACGTAACAATCCCACAGCAAGAGGCATTCTGGGAGATCATTACGCCGTTTGCTCCGCACGGCTCATGATGACGGATACGGATACAGTTTTTATTTTGCTTTATTGACATGATCTAGCCACTGATCTCAAAGTGCTTTGAGATCATAGTCAATAATCACAATGTCCCTAGATTGCCACGTCGCTTGCTACGCCTGACTCCCGTCAGGCAGGCGCTACTCGCAATGACGATTGCATACACCGCTTAATACACTCTCATTATTGAGAGTTTTCTGAGATAATAGGCGCTTATGATTGAACGTTTAATTACTTATTTTTCGACACGGCACTTTTTGACTAACTTTTTGATGGTTTTGGTCTTTGTTGGGGGTGTCTTTGCTTGGCAAACCACGCCCAAAGAAGAATGGCCCGATATCACTATGGATAGTGTGCGGGTTAGTGTGGCATATCCTGGCGCGCCTGCAGAGGACGTGGAGTATTTTGTCACTAAACCTTTGGAAGAAGAATTGCGTGGATTGGATGGCGTGCGTCTAATCACGAGTACTTCCAGTGTGGGCCAATGCAATATCACGGTTGAATTAGAGCCTAATTACAATAAAGTTGATGAGGCCGTGACCGAAATCCGCTCGGCTGTGCTTGATGTCAAACTCCCGTCCGAAGTGCTTGATGACCCCCGCGTGCGTATATTCCAAAGTTCTAAAAAAGCCATATTAGATATTGGTATTATTTTTAAAGAAGGCCATATACTCAATATTGATACCAGGCGCAAATTGCAAGAATACGCTTATGCTTTAGAGAATCAATTATTAAACCTACCTCAAATTAATAGTGTTAATAAGAGCGGCTATTTGCAGCAAGAATTACAAATTAGAGCGCATCCCAAAAAATTGCTCAAATATGACATTCCTTTTAATACGGTGATGAAAGAAATCCAAGGTAATCATATTCGTAAACCAGCCGGTACATTAGAAACCTCCCTGGAGCCTAAAGTGACTTTAGATTCTGAATTAAATACCGTTGCTAAGTTAAATCACTTGGTAATTCAAGGTGGGTTCGAGGGTAGGGTTATTCGTTTGGGCGAAGTGGCTGATGTGGAACAGTCTTTTGAGAAGAATAAAGAGCTCATGATTATCAATGGTCGTGAAGGCATTATGTTTAGCGTGGTCAAAAATTCTGCTTATGGCATTCTCGAAACACGTCAAGCTGTACTTGGTTTGATTAAGAAGTATCGGGAGTCTAATCTTGATAATTCACCAGTCGAATTAATCCTATTGGATGATGAGAGTATTGATTTGAGGAATCGATTATCGATTATCGGCATTAATGGCATTATCGGCTTTGGATTAATCTTAATAACACTATTCATATTCCTTAATAAACAAGCGGGTATTTGGGTAGCTATAGGGATTCCTTTCACGATTTGTTTCACGCTGATCTTTGGTTCTTTGATGGGTATGACTATTAATGGCACAACTTTGGCAGCAGTGATTATGGTCTTAGGTATTATTGTGGATGACGCTATTGTGGTCGCTGAGAATATATCCAGACTATGTCAAAAAGGTTTGAGTCGCTCAAAGGCGGTTATTCAGGGCGCGAGCTTTGTGACTATGCCGATATTTGCGAGCATTGCCACAACTTGCCTAGCATTCATGCCGCTTTTTTTCTTCGAAGGTCGCTTTGGTAAGTTTGTGATGTATATACCACCCGTGATATTTTTGATGCTAATCGCTAGTTTGGCCGAATCTTTATTTATTCTTCCAGGGCATATGGATTTAAAACTACCTTTAATAGGCTCACTTAGCACAAGCGCTAAGCAGTCAGGACATTGGTTTGACAAGATTGAAAGCATGTATGGACAGTTTTTAAAATATATTCTTAAAGCTAGATGGATTGTCTTGGGAGTGGGGGTTGTGATAGTTGTTTTGGCTTTCGGGTTTGCGGGAAGCAATATGAAGTTTGTGATGTTTCCGAATGAAGAAACTCGGGATATTGTACTCAGAGGGTCTATTCAAGACGAGGCTCAGCGTTATGATACGGCTCGCAAAACAAAAGAAATTGAAGAATTGATTAGGCCGTATATAGGTAAAGAAGTTGTTGGTTTGAGAACTCAAATTGCGCGCAGCCGACGCGGCGGCGCTGTTGCCGAAAATGAATTCTGGATGCTTATTGAAATTGTGCCTAAAGAAAAACGTAAAAAAAGTGCGGATGCATTAGTAGCTGAATGGCAGTCCGCCATAAATGAATTGGATGGATTTAAGAAACTTAATTTTCAAAAAAGTCGTTGGGGACAATCTTCGGGCAATCCCATAGAGCTTATTGTTCAAGAAAATAATAATAAAATCCGACTAGAAGTCGCTAATCGCTTAGCTCAAATAATGGAACAAAGGAATACTTTAGAAAATATCAATATTGATACGGGTCTACGTGTCCCAGAATACAAAGTTCAGATTAATCAGGAAAAAATCAAACGACTTTCTATATCGCCCGATGATATCGCCTCTACTCTTAGAGCAGCGTTAGAAGGTGTCGTTTTATATGAATATACGGATGGCAATGAGGATATTAGGGCGCGATTCACGATTATCGATGAGGCTAAGGATGATATTGATAAAGTCTTGAGCTTACCGGTCGAAAACCAGGGGAATTATTTGGTGCCTTTGCGTGATTTGGTAACGGTTACAGAAGTTGTTTCTCCGAATTCGATTAGCCGTAGGGACTTGAGGCGCACCACGATTATAGATGCGGGCATAAAAAAAGGCTCTAAACTCACACCGCTTGAAGTTGCGCATGATTTTGAACAAAATGTATTTGCTCAAATATACAAAGACTTTCCTACGACGACTTTGTCATTTGGAGGAGAGATAGAAGATACGCGTAATTCAGCCAAAGACTTCACAAATGCGATGTGGCTAGCACTACTTTTAATCTTCAGCGTCTTAGCCATACTATTTCAATCACTATTAAAGCCTATGATTATTATGTTGGTAATACCCTTTGGTGTTGTCGGCATTATCATTGCTTTTGCTTTGCATGGTAAATTTGTTTATGGATTTTATTCAGCTGTGGGGGCATTAGGCTTAGCCGGAGTTGTGATTAATGATTCCATTATTATGCTGACCAAATTGGAGCATGAATTTGATACTACACTTTCTAAAACAAGTTCTATTGGTCAGATTGCTTTAATTTCGCAAACACGATTGCGGGCTGTTTTATTAACTACTTTGACGACTGTAGTGGGCGTTTTGCCGACAGCCTATGGCTTTGCCGGGTATGATGCTATGTTGGCTGAGATGATGCTCACTTTGGCGTGGGGTCTTATTTTTGGCACAGTCATCACATTAATTTTAATTCCATGTTTATATTGCGTGTCTCAGGATTTTGGCTTTGGCAAAGGAAAAAGTGTGCATGCTTAAAAATTTGTTTGGATTATTTGTGATTCTATTAACATGCCATGGCTTAGCTTTGGCGAATGACGGCTTACCGACCTCAGTCGACACAGAAGCCATTTCTTTAATTGATTATATTAAACAAGGCACACAAAGTGATACTCGATTTGAAGAAATTTTAGTTGATCAAATGATATTGAATTATCAAAAGGATTTGAGGCTGCCACCTGCGGATTTGATTCTTTCAGTTAAAGAACAATATCATCTCTTTATTGAGCCAGATAAGGAACGTGGGGAGACATCCGTGTCTTTGAAACAATTATTCCCCATGACCGGTACACAAATTGAGGCCGGTTATGAGGCCACGCCCGTGTCTGCCACGCAACGCAATACCTCGACTGTCTCTATACAAGTCACACAATCTATTGCTCAAAATGCCTTTGGCCACTCCACGCGTTTATTGGACAAAATTATTGGGCTTGAAGTCGACATTGCTAGACATCAAGTTATTGAGGCTTATGAAGACTATTTGTCCGTAATTATATTCATATATTTTGAATGGTATGAAGCGTATCGAAATTTGCAAATTGGGATTTCTTCCTATCAAGAGAACCTTAAATTATTAACTAATATCAAGGACCGCCAAAAGAGCAATATTGCCTTACCCATTGATGTGAACAAAGTTGAAATCCAAGTGATGGATAAGCACGAAGCCTTAATTGCGTTCCAGGATAAATATATCCGCCAAAGTAATTTGATTAAACGCGTTTTGCGCATAGGGGATAATCAAAAATTGATCCCGAGTTTGTTTGATTATGCTAATGACTTTAAGCCCGATTTTGATGCTGAGTATAGGGACTTTGAAGTCT